>DASXRF010000466.1:0-1658 GCA_036506755.1 Solirubrobacteraceae bacterium
CTCGAGGCCTTCGAGCCCGGCGCGCTGCGCGCCCAGCTGCTCGTCGGCCCGCACGCGCTCGACCTCCCGCTCCTGCAGCTCGGCGTGTAGTGTGCCCAGGCGCTCCTCCACCTCCGCGAGCCGGCGCGTCAGACGCTCCACCTGCGCCGTGGCTTCTTCGCTTTGGCGGCGAGCGTGGATCAGGGCCCGCTCTGCTTCACCCTTTTCGGCGCCCGCCTCGAGCTCGGCGGTCCGCGCGCCCTCGGCCGCGGTGCCCGCCGCCGCGAACGCCGCCTCGGCGGCCGCCAGCGTCTGCATCGTCTGGTCGAGGACCGCGCCGGCGCGGTCTCGCGCCGCGGTGGCGTCCCGGACTTCCTGCTGCAACGTCTCGAGCTCGGCGCGACGCTGGAGCGGCCCGGCGGACGTGCCGGTCGACGCATCCAGGAAGACCGCACCGTTGGCGCGCCGCAGCGCACCACCCGACATGACCTCGTGTCCAGCCAGCAGCGCGCGCACCCAGGCCGCCGCGGGCCCGTCGACGCGCAGCTCGTCCTTCAGCGGATGGCCGTCGGCCGCGAGCCGAGGACCCGGCACGCAAGGGAGGAGCACGAGCGGGCCAGGCTGGGCCTCGGCGTGCCAAGTGCGGATCGCCTCGATCGCGGACGCATCCCGCACCAGGACCGCGTGCAGCCACTCGCCCAACAGCCGCTCGGCGAGCTCGGCGTCCCGTCGGCTGGTGCGAACGAAGTCGGCGAGCGGGCCAATGACGGCATCACCGAACCGCTGCTTCGCCTTGAGGAGGGCCTGGGCGGCGGGCGCGAGACCGACGCGCTCGCGGTCCAACTCGTTCAGCGCGTCGCGCCGCGCTTCGAGTTGGGCCAGGGCCGCTTCGGTCTGGCGGCGCGTGGCGCGCGCATCCATCTCTTGCTCCTGGAGCGCAGCGACCTGACGCCGCGCGTGCTGCAGCGCTTCGACGGCGCGTACCGCTTCCTGTGCTTCACGCGCGGCGCGTTGCGCCACGGTGTCGGCCCGACCCGTGGCGGTCTTCGTCGCCACCTCGCGGGCCTGGCGCTCACCGGCGGCGCGCGAGAGCTGCTCGCGCAACTCGGCGCCCTCGCGTTCCAGCGCCGCGCGCTCGCCTTCGAGCGCGCGCGCCGCTTCGGCTCGCCTTTGCAGCACTTCCTCCAGGTCGCGGACGGCCGTGCGTTGCGCGGCGAGCCGGCCACGCACGTCGTCCTCGACGCCCGCGCGCGCACCCAACTCACTCTGGACCGTGGCCAGGTCGCGGTCGGCCGCCGCGCATTCGGCGGCGGCCGCCTCGCGCTCGCGTTCGGCCTGCGCGGCGCGCCGCTCTCCCTGGGCCCGCTCTTCGACCGCGGTCTGACGGCGCTGGCCCGCGTTGCCGAGGCGTTCGGCCGCCAGGGCGAGATCGCTGTCGAGCCGCCCGATCTCGAGCTTCGCGTCGGCGAGTCGGCGCTCCACTTCGGTGCGCCGCGCCTCGGCGGTGTGCCGTGCCTGTACGCGCGTCTCCCGCTCGCGCTCGGCATCGGCCAGGCGCGACCGGGCGGCAGGCAGCGCTTCCGCCAGCTCGCGAGCCCGGACGCCCAGGGCGCCGAGCGACAGGTCGAAGTCCTCGATCTCGCGCCGCACCAACGTCAACGCGACGCCGAAGCGCTCCT
>DASXRF010000467.1:0-2454 GCA_036506755.1 Solirubrobacteraceae bacterium
CTGACCAGCGCGCACAGCGACGGCGCGTCGCCGTGGTAGCGCAGCCCGCCGGCGTGCACGGGCGGCGGGACGAACTCGTGGCCGAGCGTGTACATCGGCATCAGCGGGGTCAGCCCCGCCGTGTCGCCGAAGTCGTAGGCGTAGACGCCCTTGGTCAGCGTCGGGCACGCGGCCGGCTCGGCCGCGAGGAACCGCACGTCCCCGCCGCGGCGCAGCCACGGGTACGCCAGGCCGGCGAAGTTCGAGCCCCCGCCGACGCAGCCGATCACGATGTCGGGCTCGTCGCCGGCTAGCTCCATCTGGGCGATCGACTCCTGCCCGATCACCGTCTGGTGCAGCAGCACGTGGTTGAGGACGCTGCCCAGCGCGTAGTTCGTGCCCTCGCCCTGAGCGGCGACCTCGACCGCCTCCGAGATCGCGATCCCCAGCGAGCCCGTCGGATGCGAGGCGTTGGCCCGCCCCGACTGCGTGCGATCGGACGGCGAGCGGTGCACGGTCGCGCCCCACGTCTCCATCATCGAGCGCCGGTAGGGCTTCTGGTCGTAGCTGGAGCCGACCATGAACACCTCGCACTCCAGGCCGAACAGCCGGCAGGCGAAGGCGAGCGCCGAGCCCCACTGGCCGGCGCCGGTCTCGGTCGTCAGCTTGCCGATGCCCGCCTGCGCGTTGGCCCACGCCTGGGCGACCGCGGTGTTGGGCTTGTGCGACCCGGCCGGCGAGCCACCCTCGTACTTGTAGTAGATGCGGGCGGGCGTCCCGAGGTGGCGCTCCAGGCGCCGCGCGCGGTACAGCGGCGTCGGGCGCCAGAGCTTGTAGGCCTCGCGCACCTCCTCGGGGATCTCGACCTCGGGCGTCGCGGCGACCTCCTGCTCGATGAGGGCCATCGGGAAGATCGCCGTCAGGTCGCCGGGTCCCGCCGGCTGCTTGGTCTGCGGGTTGAGCGGCGGCAGCGGCTCGCCCGGGAGGTCGGCCAGGAGGTTGACCCAGTGGGTCGGGATCGCGTCCTCGCCGAGGAGGAACTTGGTCGGCTCGCTCATGGCGGGCGCGACCTTACACGTCGTTCGGGCGCGGCCGGTATGGTCACGCGATGGCAGGGGGCCTGACGGCGGACCTCGCGCAGGGGCCCGCCGACACCGAATCGCTGTTCCGCTCGCTGTTCGACGCCGACATCATCGGCGTGGTCATCGCCGACGGCGAGCGCGTCGTCGAGGCCAACGACGCCTTCTTGCGCGTGGTCGGCGCCACGCGGGCCGAGGTGCTGGCCGGCCGCCTGCGCTGGACGGGCACGGCGCCGCCCGAGCACGCCGGCGCCGGCCCGTGGGAGATCGAGCACGTCCGCCGGGACGGCTCGCGCGTCCCGCTGCTGGTCGGCGCCGCGACCGTGAATCGCACGCCGCGCCGGTCGGTGTCCTTCGTGCTCGACCTGAGCGAGCGCCGGCGCGCCATGGAGCGCGTGACGCGCCTGCATGCCCTCGCCTCGGCGCTGTCGGCGGCGCCCTCGGCCGATGAGGTGGCCGACGCGATCCTCCGCCACGGGGCGGAGACGACCGGGGCCAGCTGCGCCGTGCTCGGCCTGGTCGAGGGCCGCGACCTCGTCCTCGCGCACCGCCACCGCTTCGGCGACGCCGGCGCCGCCCCGGCGCGCGTGCCCGCCGCCGCCGAGGCGCCGATGCCCGAGGCGATCCGCAGCGGGCGCCCGGTGCTGCTCGGCTCGCGCGACGCGTGGCTGCGCCGCTTCCCGGCGCTGCTGCCGAGCGGCGACTTCGAGGCCTTCGCCGCCGTGCCGGTCGTCGGCGAGCACGGCGCCGTCGGGTGCATGGGCTTCGGCTTCCCCGACCGGCGCGCGTTCGACAACGCCGACGTCGAGCTGCTGCAGGTGATCGCGCGCCAGGGGGCGCAGGCGCTCGAGCGCGCGGCGCTCTACGAGCAGCGCGCGCACGTCGCCCGGACCCTCCAGCACGCCCTGCTGCCCGCCGAGCTGCCCGAGGTCCCCGGCCTGCAGATCGCCGCCGCCTACCAGCCGCTCGGCGCCGGCGACGAGGTCGGCGGCGACTTCTACGACGTGTTCCCCACCGACGCCGGCTGGACGGCGGCGATCGGCGACGTGTGCGGCAAGGGCGTCGAGGCGGCCGTCGTGACCGGCACGGTGCGCCACACGCTGCGCGCGCTCGAGCTCGCCCACGGCGAGCCGGCCGCCGTGCTGCGCCGGCTCAACCAGGCCGTCCGCCGCCACGCGCCCGACAGCCGCTTCTGCTCGGTCGCGCTCGCGCACCTGACGGCGCTGCGTGAGGGCTTCCGCGTCGACCTGGCCTGCGCCGGCCATCCACCCGCGCTCGTGCTGCGCGCCGGGGGCGAGCTCGAGGAGCTCGGCGCCTGCGGCAGCCTGCTGGGCATCGACGACGAGATGCACCTCGTCGCGACGACGTCCGAGCTGCGATCCGGCGACGCGCTCGT
>DASXRF010000468.1:0-18760 GCA_036506755.1 Solirubrobacteraceae bacterium
CGACGGCGACGAGTGGGTGATCGACGGGCACAAGTGGTTCTCGTCGAACGCGTCGATCGCCGACTTCCTGATCGTGATGGCGGTGACCGACCCCGAGGCTCGCCCCCACCAGCGCGCCACGATGTTCATCGTCCCGACCGACACGCCCGGCGTGAACGTCCTGCGCGACGTGCCGACTATGGAGCATCCGCAGGACGAGTTCGGCAAGTACGGCGGCCACGCCGAGATCGTCTACGAGGGCGTGCGCGTGCCCGGCGACGCGCTGCTCGGCGCCGAGGGGGCGGGCTTCCTCATCGCCCAGCAGCGCCTGTACCCGGGGCGCATCCACCACTGCATGCGCTGGCTGGGCGTCGCGCGCCGTGCGTTCGACATGCTCTGCGAGCGCGCGACGTACCGCTACGCGCAGGGCAGCGTGCTGGGCGACAAGCAGACCGTCCAGAACTGGATCGCCGACTCGGCCGCCGAGATGCAGGCGGCGCGGCTGATGACGCTGCACGCGGCGTGGGTGATGGACACCGAGGGCGTCGCGGCGGCGCGCCAGGACATCTCGCTGATCAAGTTCTACGGCGCGCGGGTGCTCGGCGACGTGGTCGACCGCGCGCTCCAGGCCCACGGGTCGCTGGGGTACTCGACCGACCTGCCGCTGGAGGCGATGTACCGCTACGCGCGCGGGGCGCGGTTCTACGACGGCCCCGACGAGGTGCACAGGGCGTCGGTGGCGCGCCAGATCCTGCGCGGCTACGAGCCGCCGCCCGACGGCGTGCCCAGCGAGCACGTCCCGACGCGCCGCGAGCGGGCGCGCGAGCGCTTCGCCCATCTGCTCGAGGCCGTCACGAGCAACGACTAGCGGTCTGGCCCTGCGCGTCCGCCCCCTCGCCGTCGTCCTCGCCGTCCAGCTCGTGCTGGGCGTGGCGCTGATCTGGGCCATCGCCAGCGGCGCGCTGTCCGACCTGTTCGGGGGCGGCGACGACGGCGCCCCGGAGACGGCCACGACGACGGCGAGCGCGAAGAGCACGCCGCCCACGAGTCCCACGCTCACCCCGTCGCCCGCCGCGCCCGCGGTTCCCGCCGCGCGCGTGCACCGCTTCGACGCCCCCCGCGCCATGACCTGGGCGCGCCGCCAGGTGGCGCTCGGCCCGCGCCCGGCGGGCTCGCCGGCCCAGCGGCAAGCCGGAGAGTTCCTCCGCGCGGCGCTGCCCAACGGGCGCTACGAGCCCATCGGCGGCGCCCTGCGCAACGTCGTCGGCCGTCTGCCGGGGCGCGGCGCGCCGATCGTGCTCATCGCGCACTACGACACGACGCCGGTCCCCGGCTACGTCGGCGCCAACAACTCCGCGGCCGCCGTCGGCGCGATCCTGGAGCTGGCGCGCGCGCTGCGCCACGACCCGCCCGGCCGGCCGGTCCGCTTCCTGCTCACCGACGGCGAGGAGGCCCCGACCTATCCGGTCCAGGGCCCGTTCTACCGGCAGGGCCTGCGCGGATCGCGCTACGCGGCCGCCCGCCCGCCCCGGCCGGCCGCCGTCATCGTGCTCGACTTCGTCGCCCAGAAGGGCTTGCGCCTGCGTCACGAGCCGGGCAGCGACGCCGCGCTGTGGGGGAGGCTGCGCAGCGCCGCCGAGCGCGTCGGGGTCGGAGCGGTCTTCCCGCCCGACGAGCAGAACGAGGTGCTCGACGACCACACGCCGTTCGCGCGGCGCGGCGTCCCGGCGATCGACCTCATCGACTTCAACTACCCGTGCTGGCAGAAGCCCTGCGACACGTTGGACAAGCTGAGCACCCGCTCGCTGGATGCCGCCGGCGAGGCCGTGCTCGAGCTCGTTCGTACACTGCGCTAGATGGCTGCCGCCGCCAGCACCGTCGAAAAGCTGCTGCTCGCCGCGCCCCGGGGCTACTGCGCCGGGGTCGACCGGGCCGTGCAGACCGTCGAGCGCGCGCTCGAGCTGCACGGGGCTCCGGTCTACGTGCGCAAGGAGATCGTTCACAACAAGCACGTCGTCGAGAAGCTGCGCGAGCGCGGCGCGGTCTTCGTCGAGGAGCTCGACGACTCGATCCCCGAGGGCGCCGTCACGGTCTTCTCGGCCCACGGGGTCTCGCCGGCGGTCCACGCCGACGCCGAGCGGCGCGCGCTCAAGACGATCGACGCGACGTGTCCGCTGGTGACCAAGGTCCACCGCGAGGTCATCAAGTTCGCCGCCGAGGGTTACACAATCATCCTCATCGGTCACGCCGGCCACGAGGAGGTCGAGGGCACGATGGGCGAGGCGCCCGCGCACACGGTCCTGGTCGAGACCGAGTCCGACGTCGACGCGCTGGAGGTCGCCGACCCCGCGAAGGTGGCCTACGTGTCGCAGACGACGCTGTCGGTCGACGAGACGCGGACGATCATCGCGCGGCTGCGCGAGCGCTTCCCGGCGATCATCGGGCCGCGCACGGACGACATCTGCTACGCGACGACCAATCGCCAGGCGGCGGTCAAGCAGCTGGCCCAGCACTGCGATCTCGTCCTGGTCATCGGCTCGCGCAACTCGTCGAACTCGCAGCGGCTCGTCGAGGTCGCGCGCGACTACGGCGCCGAGGCGCACCTGATCGACAACGAGCACCAGGTGCGCGCCGAGTGGCTGGACGACAAGCGCGTCGTCGGCATCTCGTCGGGCGCGAGCGCGCCCGAGGAGCTCGTGCAGCGGCTCGTGGACTTCTTCCGCGCGCGCGGCGTCGAGGACGTCGCCGAGCTGGAGGTCGTCTCCGAGGACGTGCGCTTCATGCTGCCGAAGCCCATTCGAACGGCGCTCGCCGCACAGGACGCCGACCCCGGCAGGAGCGGCCCCGCGCCCGCACCGGCCAGTGCCGGGGACCCCCGCATCGGCGCGGACGCCTAAAGAACGGCCCTCCCCGTCCGACGACGGGGGCGATGAAGCTTGTCCGACCGGGCGCGGTGGTCTCGGGACCGCCTCTTTCTGACGGCGCGGCGCGCCGCGTGCGGCTCGGCCGCGCGGCCGGCGCGCTCCTCGGCGCCGGCTGGCTGCTGAGCCTCGCGCTGACGCTCGCCGCCGGGCCCCGGCCCGACGCGCCGGGCACGCTGCTGGCCCTCTCCGGCGCCGGGATCGGCGCGATCCTCGCCGGTCGTCGCTGGGACCGCCAGACCGAGCGCTCGCTGCGCCTTCTCGTCGTCGTCGGCGCCCTGCATTCAGCGGCCGCCATGGTCGCGCTGGACCCGTCAGCGACGGTCAGCGCCCCGATCTTCCTCGCCGTCGCCGTCATGGCCGGCCTGCTCGCGCCGGGCCGGATAGCCGTGCTGGCCTGCGCGCTGACGCTGGCCGGCGTCGCGCTGGCCGTCGCTGCGCTCGCCCCGGCCCGCGACGCCGCCGCCGTCGGCCATGCCCTCGTGCTCGCGCCGGCGCTGATGCTCGCCGCGAGCCTGACCGCCGGCGCCCGCGCCTGGCGCGTCGCCCGCGCCAACCGCGCGGTGCACCCGCTGCACGGCGACCCGAGCCTCGTCCACAAGCCGCTGGCCGACCGCGCCCACCGCGACCCCGATCGCTTCGCCCGCCTGGCGATGGACCTCGACCTGCAGGCGGGTCGCGGCATGAGCGTCGCCGACGGCAACCGCCTGCTGCGCGACATCGCCGAGGCCATCATCTCCCACGTGCGCGTGTCGGCGGTGGCCCGCCGGCGCGCGACCGAGATGCTCGTCGAGCGGCTCGAGCGCACCGTCGCCAACATCGAGCTCGAGGCGCTCGGCTGGTTCAACTTCGAGCAGGCCTACGCCGAGCCGCTCGAGGACAGCCCCGAGGCGGCCGAGCTCATCCGCCGCGCCGACGAGGCGCTCGCCGAGGCGCGTGCGCGACGCGGCCGGCGCCCGCTGCCGGCCGTGGCCGACGCCCCGCCGGCGACCGAGCGCCTGCCCCGGTAACACCGCGGCACGCCCCCGGCAGATGCGCCGCCGTGGCGCGCACCGCCCGGTGCCGGGACCCCCGCCCTCGCGCGTCAGACTAAGCGGCGTGGCCACCACGCTCGTCATCTCCGACCTGCACCTCGGCGGGCGCGGCGGCGCGGACGTGCTGCGCAAGCCCGAGGTGCGCGCGACCCTGCTCGAGGCGCTGCGCGGCGTCGACCGCCTCGTCCTGCTCGGCGACGTGCTGGAGCTGCGCCACGGTCCGATCGGGGAGGCCCTGCGCGCGAGCGAGCCGTTCTTCCGCGACATGGGCGAGGCGATGCGCGGCGGCGAGGTCGTGCTCGTGGCCGGCAACCACGACCATCAGCTCATCGTTCCCTGGCTCGAGCGCCGCGCGCGCTCGCACGCGCCCCCGCGCCTGGGCCTCGAGCAGTGGGTGACGCCCGCGCGCGCGTCGTGGGCGTCGGCGCGCATGGCCGCGTGGATGGAGCACGCGAGCACGACGGTCGCCTATCCGGGCCTGTGGCTGCGCGAGGACGCCTACGCCACCCACGGCCACCTGCTCGACCTGTTCTCGACGATCCCGACGTTCGAGCGGATCGGGGCGGCGATCACCACCCGCGTCGTCGGCGGCGAGATCCCCGAGGAGGCGACGATCGACGACTTCCTCGCGCGCCTGGAGCCGGTCTACGCCTGGGTCGACGCGATGGCCCGCCACGCCCCCCGCGGGCGTACCGCCCCCGGCGCCGGCTCGTCCGCGCGCGCGTACGAGCTGCTCGCCGGCGCGGGCCCGCGGCCGTTGCGCGCGCGGCTGATGGGGGCACTGTTCCCGCTGCTCGTCGCCGCCCTCAGCCGCGCCGGCCTCGGTCCGCTGAGCGCCGACCTGACCGGCCCCGAGCTGCGCCGCGCGTCGCTGCGCGCGATGGACGAGGTCGTGCGGCGGCTGGGCATCGAGGCCGAGCACGTGATCTTCGGCCACTCGCACCGCGCCGGCCCGCTGCCCGACGACGACGTCGACGAGTGGGCGGCCTCGACGGGCACGCGGCTGCACAACAGCGGCTGCTGGGTCTACGAGCCGCACTTCCTGGGGGGCCCCCCGGGCGAGAGCCCGTACTGGCCCGGCGCCGCCGTCCGGCTCGTCGACGACGCGGCGCCCGTCGTCGAGCGCCTGCTCGCCGACGTCAGCGCGGACGAGCTCGCCGCTTGACCCCGGCAGACGCGTTGCCAGCGCTCGCGCCGGGTGGTGCCGGGGACGCCCGCACTCGCGTTTTGCACTCGCACTCGCGCGACTACACGGCCCGCTTGACCTGGTCGCGCCCGGCGCGCTTGGCCTCGTAGAGCGCGGCGTCGGCGCGGCGCAGCACGTCGTCGGGCGACTCGCCGGCCATCCAGGTCGCGCAGCCGGCGCTGATCGTCACCCGCAGGCCGGCCACCGGGCGGTCGCCCACGCTCGAGCGCAGGCGCTCGGCGGTGGCCTGGGCACCGACCTCGTCGACGTCGGGCAGCAGGATGAGGAACTCCTCGCCGCCCCAGCGCCCGGCGTAGTCCTCCTCGCGCAGGACCTGGACGAGGCGCGCGGCGACGCGGGCGAGCACGGCGTCGCCGCGGGCGTGGCCATGGCGATCGTTGATCGACTTGAAGCGGTCGATGTCGGCGAGCACGATCGAGAGCGTGCGGTCGTGACGCGTCGCGCTGCGCACGAGCGCCGACAGCTGGCGGCTGAGGAAGCGCCGGTTGTACAGGCGGGTGAGCTCGTCGGAGTAGGCGAGCTCCTCGAGGCCGCGCTCGCGCTCGAACAGCTGGTCGCGCAGCGCCGCCGCGCGGGCGGCCGCGCGCACCCGTGAGACGACCTCGGACTCCGCGGCGGGCCAGCGCAGGACGTCCTCGGCGCCCTGGGCGTGCGCGCGCAGGGCGGCGTCGACCTCGATGTCGGGGCACAGCAGCACGACCGACGTGCGGAACAGGTCGGCGTCGCCCTTGATCTCGGCGAGCAGCCGCTGCGGCTCGCCGTCGCACGCGCCGAGGTCGACGAGGGCGACGTCGGGGAGGTGATCGCGGCACGCAGTCAGGGCGCCGTCGACGTCCGCGGCCTCGACGACGTCGGCGTCGATCCGGCTGAGCGCGGCGGCCACCGCCGCGCGGACCTCCGCGTCCCTGTGGGCGATGAGCACCTTCACGCGGTCGCTGGCCTACCCGCGGGCGCCTCGCGCCGATCGCGGATCGGACGGATGTTCAGGACTCCACCATGCCGGGGGTGAAGCACACCGCGTGGCACGTGACGCCCGCGCCGACGCGCAGGTCGAGGACGCCCTCGGTGTGCCGCTCGTGCACGACGATCGGGTAGGCCCCGGGATGCTCGACGGCGATCGGCCGGCCGTTGACGACGACCTCGCCGCGCCCGTCGAGCACCGCCCACACCGCGCCGGCCTCGTACGGGCCGGAGTACGGACCGGGCCGGTCGGCGGTCTGCGCGGCGATCAGCGCGTCCGGGTCGTCCTCGGGCCGCACCGGCGCGACGACGTCGCCCTCGATCCCCAGCAGCTCCTGGATCGCGCGCTCGGTCTCCGCGTAGGCGCCCTCGCCGTAGTGGAAGTCGACCAGCGTCAGGCGCTGGTCGAAGAGGTAGCGCGCCGGCCAGCCCGCGTTCTCGTAGAGGTTCCAGACCTCGAGCTCGGGGTCGAGCAGCACGGCGTGCTCGATGCCGAGCCGCGCCACCGCGGCGCGCACCGCGGCATTGTCGCGCGACGGCTCGAAGCCCGGCGAGTGCACGCCGATGACGCGCAGCCCCGCGCGCGCGTAGCGCTCGTGCCAGGCCTTGAGGTAGGGGAGCGTGCGCAGCGAGTTGGGCCGGCAGAAGTCCCAGAACTCCAGCAGCACGGGGCGCCCGAGCTGCTGGTCCATGCGCAGCATGGCGACGTTGACCCACTCGAGCCCGCGCGGGAGCGGGGGAGCGACGATCGTGTCCACGGGCGGCCGCACGTTGTGACGCTACCAGCGCAACTTCCGAGGTAGTGTTGGGTTGCTTAACGGGCCGCTGGGTCCTGTCCCTCGGAACCAACCCCCACACCCCCACCCTCAGGAGGAGGAGAATGCGCAAAGTCGCAGCTTTGGCCGCGGCGCTTGGCGTTGCGCTCGTGCTGGCCGCCATCGCCTTCGCGCAGCAGCAGAACCAGTACAGCGTGACCGCTGGTGTCACGCCGCCTGCGAAGGGCTCCAAGGCCAAGCCCGTGCCGGTCGGCGTGAAGTTCAACTACTCGGTCACCGAGGCGACCGGCAAGAAGCCCGCGCCGATCAAGACCTACAAGATCGCCTTCACCGGCCTGCGGACCAACGGCGCGTTCTTCCCGAAGTGCCCGTCGAGCAAGATCAGCGGTGCGGGCAACAACGACAGCGCCTGCCCGAAGAAGGCGCTCGTCGGCACCGGCAAGCTCGACAGCTACGTCTACCAGACGTCCGATCCTTCGGGCGCCGGCGGCTTCCCGTGTCCGAAGAACATCAACCTCTGGAACGGCGGCCCGAACAAGCTGGTCATCTTCCTCTTCGGTGACCCCGCCCAGTGCGGCGGCGTCGGCGCCCTCCCGCCGATCGACGCGAAGTACGTGACCACGAGCGGCGGCCAGGCGCTGACGTTCGACGTCCCGCCGACGGTCCTGCACCCGATCGCCGGCCTCTCGGTCGCCGTCAACAGCGTCCAGTCGTCGATCAAGAAGCTGACGGTCAAGAAGAAGGGCAAGAAGCGCGGCTACTACGAGGCCGTCAGCTGCCCGGGCGGCAAGCGCAAGGTCACGGTGACCTTCACGCCGGAGACGGGCTCGCCGGGGACCGCGAACGCGAGCCAGGCCTGCAAGTAGGGGACTCCTCGGGTCGCTGAGGTTTCGACGCGGGGCGGGCCACAGGCCCGCCCCGTTTCGTTCTCGGGCCGCTACGGTGAGCGGTCGTGAGACCGACGCTGCGCACCACCGCGCTGCTCCTGGTGGCGGGGTTCGCCGTCCACCAGACCCGCTACGCGCTCGTGCCCGATCACGCGGGCGACGGGGCTCACGCGTACCTGCGCGCGGCCCCGGTCGTGCTCGCGCTGCTCGCGGCGCTGGCCCTCGGGCGCACGCTCGCGGCGCTCGGCGTCAGGGCCGGCCCGGCGCGCTCGGTGGCGCCCGTCGTGCGCTGGCTGGCCGCCAGCGGCGCGCTGCTCACGCTCCACGCCCTCCAGGAGGGCGCCGAGCGGCTGCTGGCCGGCGGCGGCCCGATCGACGCCGGCGCCCTGCTCGCCGTCGCGCTGTGCCTGGCCGCCGGGGCGCTCGTCGCACTCGCCCTGCGCGGCGCCGACGAGCTGCTCGCCGCCGCCTCGAATGCCGCCGCGGCCGCGCCGCGCGCCTTCGCGCCGGCCGCGCCTTCGCCTGACCTCCCGCCCGCGCGGCGGCCGTTCGCCCGCCGCGCGATGCTCGCCCGCCACCTCGCGGGCCGCGCTCCGCCGGTCCTCGGCTGATCCCAGTCGACCGAGCAGACCGAGAAGGAGGCACCACTTTGTCCAGAAACCAGCGATTGAGCCTGCTGGGGCTCGCCGCCGTCGTCCTCGTCGTCGCCTTCGTGGTGGCGCGATCGGGCGGCGGCGACGACAGCGGCTCGACCACCACGACGCCGGCGGCGCCAGTCGACGCCCACGGCGCCCGGCCGGCGCCCCAGCGCGACCTCGTCGTCGTCAAGGACGCCAAGCCCGTCGACGGCATCCAGCGCTTCACGTACAAGAAGGGCGGCACGATCGACTTCACCGTCCGCTCCGACACGGCCGACGAGGTCCACTTCCACGGCTACGACATCGGCAAGGACGTCAAGGCCGGCGGCACCGTCCGCTTCCGCGTCCCGGCGAAGATCGACGGCCGCTTCGAGGTCGAGCTCGAGGACCACAAGGAGCAGATCGCCGAGGTGGAGGTCCAGCCGTGAGGACGCGCGCTCGCCTCGTGGCGGCCGGCGCGGCGCTGGCCGCCGCGACCCTCGCCGCAGTCCCCGACCCGGCCGCCGCGCACGGCCTGGTCGGGCGCCAGGACCTGCCGATCCCGCGCTGGCTCTTCGCGTGGGCGGCCGCGACCGTGCTCGTCGCGTCGTTCGTCGGGCTCGCCGTCCTCTGGCCGCGCCCGCGCCTGCAGCAGCTCCAGGAGCGCATCGTCGCGAGCGTCCCGCGCACGCTCGACGTGCTCGCCGGGGCCCTCGGCGTGGCGCTCTTCGGCCTCGTCCTCTACGCCGGGCTGGCCGGGAGCCAGTCGGCGACGGCCAACCTCGCGCCGACCGTCATCTACGTCCTGTTCTGGGTCGGGCTCCCGTTCGCCTCGGTGATCTTCGGGGACGTCTTCCGGGCCATCAACCCATGGCGGGCGATCGCCCGGGCGGTCGCGTGGGCGGCCCGGCGCATCGCCGGCGCGGGCAGCCTGCCCGAGCCGCTGGCCTACCCGCGGCGGCTGGGTCGCTGGCCCGCGGTCCTGACCGTCCTCTCCTTCGCGTGGGTCGAGCTCGTCTACGTCAACCGGACGGACCCCAGCCAGCTGGCGATCATGGCGCTCGCGTACGCGGCGGTGCAGCTCGTCGGCATGAGCCTCTACGGCATCGAGCCGTGGGAGCAGCGCGGCGACGGGTTCGCCGTCTACTTCAACCTGTTCTCGCGGCTGGGCCCGCTGCGCTGGCGCGACGGCCGCCTCGCCGTGCACCGGCCGCTGGAGGGCGTCGTGGGGCTGACGCCGGTGCCGGGCACGGTCCCGCTGCTGTGCTCGATGATCGGCACGACCTCGTTCGACGGCTTCTCGCAGGGACAGACGTGGAACTCGCTGGCGCCGGACATCCAGCGGCGCTTCCTCGACCTCGGGCTGTCGGCGGACACGGCGCTCGAGATCACGTTCACCATCGGGCTGGTCGTGATGGTGCTGCTCGTCGGGCTGCTCTTCCGCCTCGGGGTGGCCGGGATGCACACGGTCGGCGAGGGGCACACGACCGAGGAGCTGGCGGGGAAGTTCGCGCACACGCTCGTGCCGATCGCGCTGGCCTACGTGGTCGCCCACTACTTCTCGCTGCTGGTCTACAACGGGCAGGCGACCGCCTACCTGGCCTCGGACCCGCTGGGACACGGCTCGGATCTGTTCGGGACCGCGAGCGCGACGATCGACTACGGCGTCATCAGCGCCACCGGCATCTGGTATGTCCAGGTCGCGGCGCTGATCGTCGGGCACGTCTGCGGCCTGATCCTCGCCCACGACCGGGCCATCGCCATGTACCGCTCGGCGCGCGACGCGACGCGCTCGCAGTACTGGATGCTCGCGGTGATGGTGTCGTTCACCAGCCTCGGCCTGTGGCTACTCTCGGCGGCGAACCAGGCATGACGCCGATCCTCGCCCACTTCGGTCACTGGTGGCAGTCGCTGCTGTACCTGGCGCCCGTCGTCGTCGTCGTCGGCTGGCTGTCGCTCCAGGCGTGGCGCGACAGCCGCCGAAGCGATGACTAGTTAGTCCGTCGCGCCGCCGCCGCCACGGAGCTCGCTGGGGGAGACGCCGTGGTGGCGGCGGAAGGCCTTGGCGAACTGCGCCGGCTGGCTGTAGCCGACGGCGGCGGCGATGCTGCGCACCGTGCCGCCGTGGTCGAGCAGCATCCGGCGCGCGTGGTTCATCCGCACGGCGGCGACGTGGGCGCGGAAGCTGCGCCCGCCGACCTCGTCGAAGACGCGTTGAAGCTGACGCGTGGAGGTGCCGATCGAGCGGGCCACCTCGGCGACGGTGAGCCGCTCGGCGAAGCGGCGCTCGATCTCGGCGGTGGCGTCCAGCCAGAGCTGGCGGCGGCGGTCGACGGTCCCCTGGCGCACGGGGCCAATGGTTTGCACAGCGTTAGTTTTCGCGACGAACGCCGACGCGCCCATCCTCGATTTCGATGATTTTGCGTGGGTAGAGTCTCCCGAGCCATGGACGGTGAGTTCTGGGACGTATTCGCGGCGAGCCGGAACGCGATGCTGCTGGCCGACGACGACCGGCGCTACATCGACGTGAACGACGCCGCGGTCGAGCTGCTCGGCATGCCGCGCGAGCAGCTGTGCGCGCTGCGCATCGACGACATCGTGGCCGACGAGCTGCGGGAGGGGCTCGAGGCGCAGTGGGCGACGTTCCTCGAGCGCGGCAACATGACCGGCCGCTTCCGGCTGAGCCTGCCGACCGGCCGCGACATCGAGTTCCA
Source organism: Solirubrobacteraceae bacterium (assembly GCA_036506755.1). Classification (GTDB taxonomy): domain Bacteria; phylum Actinomycetota; class Thermoleophilia; order Solirubrobacterales; family Solirubrobacteraceae; genus DASXRF01. The sequence continues at coordinate 11,096 of DASXRF010000468.1, forward strand.
GTACAGCGCGACGGCGAACGTCCTGCCCGGCCGCCACCTGTCGATCCTGCTCACGCCGCTCGACGACGCTTCGCCCGACGGAGCCGCGCCGGCCAGCGAGCGGCTCACAGCGCGCGAGCGCGAGGTCGTCCGGCACGTCGCCGAGGGAAAGACGACGCAGGAGATCGCCGCCAAGCTCTACATCAGCTCGACCACCGTGGACACGCACGTCCGCAAGGCGATGCTGAGGCTGGGCGCGAAGAACCGCGCCCACCTCATCGCCCTGGCGCTGCAGCGGCGGGAAATCTAGGCCTAGCCGATGGACCCGACCATCTCGAGCTGGATGAGGCGGTTCAGCTCGACCGCGTACTCCATCGGCAGCTCCTTGGTCACCGGCTCGATGAACCCGTTGACGATCATCGCGGCCGCCTCGTCCTCGGTGAACCCGCGCGACTGCATGTAGAACAGCTGCGCGTCCGAGATCCGGCCGACCGTCGCCTCGTGGGCGACCGTCACGTGCGGGTTCTGGATCTGGATGTCGGGCCAGGTGTCCGAGCGCGACAGGCCGTCCATCATCAGGCCGTCGCACTGCACGCGGGCCTTTGAGCCGCGCGAGTTGTGGCCCATGCGGACCAGGCCGCGGTACCCCATGATCCCGCCGTCCTTGGAGATCGACTTGGCGAGGATGTTCGAGGTCGTGTTCGGCGCGAGGTGGACGACCTTGGCGCCGGTGTCCTTGTGGACGCCCTCGCCGGCGACGCCGACGTTGAGGTGGTCGGCGCGCGCGCCCTCGCCGAGCAGGAACGAGCCCGGGTAGAGCATCACGTACTTGGCGCCCATCGAGCCGCCGACCCACTCCACCGTGCCGTTGGCCTCGACGACCGCGCGCTTGGTGTTGAGGTTGTAGACGTCCTTCGACCAGTTCTGGACCGTCGTGTAACGGGCCTTGGCGCCCTCCTTGACGAAGATCTCGACGACCGCGGAGTGCATCGAGTTGACGCTGTAGGTCTGCGCCGTGCAGCCCTCGATGTAGTTCACGTCCGAGCCCTCGTCGGCGATGATCAGCGTGTGCTCGAAGGTGCCCTCGCCGGCGCCCTCCATGCGGAAGTAGGCCTGCAGCGGGAGGTCGCACGTGACGCCCTTGGGGATGTAGACGAACGAGCCGCCCGACCAGACCGCGCCGTGCAGCGCGGAGAACTTGTTGTCCTGCGCCGGCACGCACTTGGTCATGAAGTACTGCTGGACGAGCTCGGGGTACCTCGTGACCGCGGTGTCCATCGAGCAGAAGAGGATGCCCTGCTTGGCGTACTCCTCCTTGAGGCCCTCGTAGACCGGCTCCTGGCGCCAGACGCCGACGACACCGGCGAGGTGCTCGCGCTCGGCCTGGGGGATCCCGAGGTTCTCGTACGTCTCCTTCATCTCCTGCGGAACCTCGTCCCAGCTGTTGTAACGACCGGCGGTGGGCGGCGAGTAGAGGACGAGGTCGTCGAAGTTCAGGCCGGAGAGGTCGACGCCCCAGGTCGGGATGGGCTTGCGCTGGAAGATCTCGAGCGACTTCAGGCGCTTCGCGCGCATCCACTCGGGCTCGCCCTTGATCTTCGAGAGCTCCTCGACGACCTCGCGCGAGATGCCGGTCCGCGCGCGCAGCTGGCCCTGATCGTCCTCGACGATGGGGCTGGGCTTGGTGATCCTGGTCCTGTCGGTGGCGGCCAAGGAAACGGGCCTCCTCGATTCCTGATTCCGGGACTAGGAATTGTACCCGCGTCGCCGGCCGGCGCTCGTGTGAACACTCTGTGACAACCCGCCAGATCCGCGGGCGCGGACCGTTTCCGCTCCTGGATGCGCCTCGCCCTGCTGATTCTGTGCTTCCTGCTCGCCCTCGCGGCGCCCGTGCGCGCCGACGGCCTGCCGCCGGTCCGGCACGCGTTCGTGATCGTGCTCGAGAACAAGGACTTCGAGCAGAGCTTCGGCCCCGAGTCCGCGGCCCCGTACCTGGCCAGGACGCTCACGCGCGAGGGGCAGCTGCTGCGCCAGTACTACGGCACGTCGCATGCCAGCCTCGGCAACTACATCACGATGATCTCGGGGCAGGCGCCCAACCCCGACACCCAGGGCGACTGCAACACCGGCTTCAAGGACGTGTTTCCGGGGACCCCCACGCCCGACGGGCAGGCGCTCGGCGCGGGCTGCGTCTATCCCGCCGACGTGCAGACGATCGCCGGCCAGCTGCAGGCGAAGGGCCTGGCCTGGAAGGGCTACATGGAGGACATGGGCACGCCGTGCCGGCACCCGGCGATAGGGGCGGTCGACGACACCCAGAGCGCGCGGCCCGACGACCAGTACGCGACGCGGCACAACCCGTTCGTCTACTTCCACTCGGTCATCGACGACGACGCCGGCTGCCAGGCGCACGTCGTCGACCTCGCGGCGCTGGCCGGCGACCTGCAGGACGCGGCGAGCACGCCCGCCCTGTCGTTCATCACGCCCGACCTGTGCTCGGACGGCCATGACACGGGATGCGCCGACGGCCGGCCGGGCGGCCTGGCGAGCGTCGACGCCTTCCTGAAGGAGTGGGTGCCGCGGATCACCGGCTCGCCGGCCTTCGCGGACGGCGGGCTGCTGTTCATCACGTGGGACGAGGCCAACATCGGCTCGGGCAGGCAGTCGCAGGCCTGCTGCGACCAGCCGTCCGGCCCGAACACGCCGCAGCCCGGCATCTTCGGACGGGGCGGCGGCCAGACGGGCTCGGTGGCGATCTCGCCGTTCGTCGTCCCGGGCTCGGTCAACGACACGGCGTACAACCACTACGCGCTGCTGCGCAGCCTCGAGGACCTGTTCGGGCTGGGGCATCTCGGGTACGCGGCGCAGCCGGGGCTGAAGGCCTTCGGGTCCGACGTTTTCGGCGCGCAGGCGACCGTCGACCTGAGCCAGCGGCCGGGCTCGTCGGCGCTCTGCGAGCTCCGGCCGCTGCGTGCGACCGGTGGGCGGCGGCTTGCCCCGGGCTCGCTGGTGATCTCGCTGCGCGTCCTGCGCCGGCGTGGACGCAACCCGGTGCTGCTCGTCACGACCGCGCGGCGCGCGCGCGTGTACGTCCGCGAGGGCCGGCGCGCGGCACGGCGGCTGCAGGCGCGCCGGTGCGGGGCGCTGCGCGTCGTGCTCAGCCGGCGCCACGGGCGCGTGGCCGTGGCGGCCTCGGTCCGGCAGGGCACCGAGCGGCGCACCGTGGTCTTCTGAGCCAGCGGCGTCGCGCCGAAAGCTCGAACGTACGTCGAGGAACGTGAGCGTTCGGCATCGAGCGGGAAACCGGGGCAGCACATGTCGGCGCGCCAGCTCCAGGACGTCCTCGACGCGATCGCGGACACGGGCGAGATCGTCATCCGGCCGCAGCCGCGGCAGGAGGCCGACGAGCTGCTGCTCGCCTGGCGCAACGCGCGCGCCGAGGCCAACGCGCTGCTCGACCACTGGCGCGCGGTCCGCACCGGGGAGGCCTTCGCGGCCTTCCGCGCGGCGGACGACCGCGCCGACGCGGCCGAGGACGCGCTGGCTGGCTCCTTCTCGGGGCCTTCGGCTCGCGGCTGACCTCCATCGGCGCGGTTCCGTCCGGCGGCGGGCGGAGGATCGGTTCGCCGCGCTGAAGAAGTCCGCGGCGCGGCCGATCACGGAGGTCGACCATGACGCGACCGCACCACTACGTGCACTGCGACGTCCCCGAGGGCATGACGCTCGCCGAGTACCGCGGCGCCAAGCGCCAGGCGGCCAAGCCTCGCAAGACCGGGCTGGTCGCGCGGCTGCGGCGGCGGCGGGTCGCCGGCGCTGATTTGCAGCGGCGGGCGGCGTAGCGGGCGGGCCGCGCCGGCCGCGCGGACCCGGCGACTGCCCCTTCAGGACCCCGCCGCCCAGCCCGCCTCGTGGGCGAGCAGCCACCGCTTGACGTCCAGGCCCCACCGGTAGCCGCCCAGGGCGCCGCCCGTGCGCACGACGCGGTGGCACGGCACGAACAGCGCGACGGCGTTGCGCCCGCAGGCGGCCGCCGCGGCGCGAGCCGCGCCGGGCCGGCCGCAGCGGGCGGCGAGCTCGGCGTAGGTGATCGGTGCCCCGGCGGGCAGCGCGCGCAGGGCCGCCCAGCCGCGCTCGACCACTGGGCCGGAGGCCTGGCGGACGGGGACATCGTCGATGGCGCCGACATCGCCGGCGAGGTAGTCGCGCAGGGCGCGGCTCGCGACGCCGATGTCGCGGCGGGCGCGCGGTGTGACGCCGACCCGCAGCGACGGCGCGACGAGCCCCGCGAGGGCGACCGGGTCGGTCGTCCAGCCCGCGGCGCGGACGACGCCGTCGCCGTCGGCGAGGATCGTGAACGGCCCGGCCCCCGTGGCGTGCGTGGCGTAGGCCAGGGCGCGGGGGTGCGTCGCGGTGTGCCCGCCCGCGGGCGGCGCGGCCCGGCGAGCGGCAGGCGGGCCGCCGCGGGCGGTCGCGGCGTGCGTCGCGGCGCTCACGCCGCGAGGGCGCCGGCCGGCGGGGGCGCCGCCCAGAGATGTTGGACCGCGTAGGCCCGCCAGGGACGCCAGCGCTCGGCGCGGGCGAGGTCGCGGGGGACGCCGAGGTGGTCGAGGCCACGGCGCACGCCGAGGTCGGTGGGGAGGAAGGCGTCGGGGTCGCCGAGGACGCGCATCGCGACGTAGGCCGCCGTCCACGGGCCGATGCCGGGCAGTCGGGCGAGCGCGCGGGCGGCCGCGTCACGGTCGGCGCCCGGGTCGAGCGCGAGCCGGCCATCCTCCAGCGCGCGGACGAGCCCGACGAGCGCCCGGGCCCGCGCGCCGGGCATGGGCAGCCGCGCGGGCTCGAGCCGGGCGAGCGCGGCCGGGGTGGGGAAGAGGTGGGTGAGCGTCGCGTCGGGGAAGCTCAACGGCGCGCCTTGCTCGCGCACGAGTCGCCCGGCCAGCGTGCGCGCCCCGGCCACCGAGACCTGCTGACCGAGCACGGCACGGACGGCGAGCTCGCCGCCGTCGACCGCGCCGGGCACGCGGCGCCCGGGTGTCGCTGCGACGAGCGGACGCAGCAGCGGGTCGGCGGAGAGGTGCTCGTCGACCGCGACGGGATCCGCGTCGAGGTCGAGCAGCGCCCGGCAGCGCCGGACCGCGCTCGGCACGTCGCGCAGGTCGGCCAGGCGCAGGGTGCAGGCCACGTACCCGTCGCTCGGGCGCAGCTCGGCGACGGCGTCGCCGTGAGGCAGGCGCAGCGTGCGCCGGTAGGCACGCTCGCGCACCTCCTCGACGCCCGGCACGGCGCGCGCCTCGAGGAACGCGAGCAGCTCGGCGCCTGCGAACGGGGCGCGGTGGGCGAGGCGCAGCGCGATCGTCGCCGGCGTGGTGGGGTGCGGCGAGGTCGTGGCGTCCGCTGCTCGCGTCATGGCGGCCGGCTCGTGCGCGGCGCCCGGCGCGCGCTTCGCGGCGCCCCGCCCGGCGGCGACCCGCCACTGCGCCCGATCCTGCGCCGCCGGTTCGGCGCACCGCCCGCCGGCGACCCGACGTCGGGCGGGCGCATCCGTCGGCGGCGCAGACGCTCGCGCGGCGGCCGGCCGCCGCCGCGCCCGGCGCAGCTCGGTCGGCGTGCGGCCGAAGACCGCGCGCACGGTCTCGTTGAACTGGCGCACGCTGGCGAAGCCCGCGGCGAAGGCGACGTCCGTCAGGGGCAGGCCGGTCGTCTCGATCAGGGCCCGCGCGGTCTGGGCGCGCTGCGCGCGGGCGAGGGCCAGCGCGCCCGCGCCGAGCTCCGCGCTGAGCTGGCGATGGAGATGGCGCTCGGTGTAGCCCAGCCGCCGCGCCAGGCCCGCGACGCCCTCGCGGTCGACGACCCCGTCGGCGATGAGCCGCAGCGCGCGCCCCGCGAGGTCTGCGCGCAGGTCCCACTCGGGCGACCCCGGCGCCGCGTCCGGCCGGCAGCGCAGGCAGGCGCGGAACCCGGCCGCCTGCGCCGCGGCGGCGGTCGGGAAGAAGCGCACGTTCTCCCGTCGCGGCGTCCGCGCGGGGCAGCTGGGCCGGCAGTACACGCCGGTCGTCGTCACCGCAGTGACGAACCGGCCGTCCAGGCGCGCGTCGCGCGAGCGGATCGCCTCGTAGCAGCGGTCGGGATCGAGCATCGCCCGGCACGTTGCCAGCCCCGGGCGGCGAGGGCTAGCGAAATTCGGACTCGGTGGCCGCGTGGCCGCTCAGACGAGCCTGGGCACCGCCTGAGCCGTGAGCACGACGCCCAGGACCACGATGACCGCGGCCGACGCCACCGGCAGCAGGCGCGCCGCGGCGGGCACCCGTAGGCGCTCGACGCGGCCGGACGTCCAGACCGCGGCGAGGCCGAGCGCGGTCAGCGTCGCCGCCAGGCCGAGGCTGAAGGCGACGATGAGGACCATCCCCAGCAGGATCTGCGCCTGGGCGATCGCCCCGAGCAGGACCACGAGCGCCGACGGGCATGGGATCAGGCCGGCCGACGCACCCAGCGCGAGCAGCCCGCGCGGCGTCAGCGACGCGCCGTGGTGGTGATGGTGGTGATGGTGGTGCGCGGCGCGCCGCACGCGTCCGCGCAGCACCGCGATCCCCACCGCCACGACCATCGCCCCGGCCACCAGGTTGAGCCACGGGTACAGGTCCTCGGGCAGGATGAAGTCCGACAGCGCGAGCGTGACCAGGCCGAGCGCGAAGACGCCGATGGTGTGCGTCACGGTCACCGTCGCGCCGAGCAGCACCGCCTGACGCGCGGTCCCGCGGGTCCCCACCAGATAGGCGGCCACCATCGCCTTGCCGTGGCCCGGCGAGAGCGCGTGCAGCGCGCCCCAGCCGAACGCCGCGAGCAGCAGGAGCAGCAGCACGCCCTGGCCCGAGGCGGCGTCCTCGAACAGGCCGGCGAAGCCGTCGGACTCGGCGCGGGTCTCCGCGAGCCCGCCGCCTTCGGCGTGGGGCGCCACCAGCGTCCCGTTGCCGGGCCTGACCGAGAAGTTCGCGTCACGCTCGTCAAGCGGGCTGGTGAGGAGGTCCTTCGGGTAACGGCGCAGACCGCCGGTCGGGTCTCCGTTCGGGGCGTCGGTTCGCACCGCCGTGCCGTCGCCGGGGGCCGAGACGACCGCTTTCCAGCCGATCCGGCCGGGGAAGGTGCCGTCGTGCAGCTCGACGCGGTGCGGGTTGTCGACCACCGCCCGCAGCGGCAGCTCGACGCGGGTGGTCTTCAGGCCGCCGGCGCCGGAGGGGAAGCTGAGCTTCGGCTGGCCGGCCGGCGCGAGCGCCACGCGCCGCCCGTCGACGAGCAGCACGAGCCGCCGCTCGACCTCGTCGCGCTTGCGCCGCAGCACCTCCGCCGGGCTGAGATCGTCCTCCTGAACCGTGGGGATCTCGGCCTGGTCGAGGACGTAGCGGACGCTTACGTGGTCCGCCGACACGCTCACGGTGGTCAGGTGGTTGACGCTGAAGTTGCCGAGGGGGTGGGCGGAGGCCCCGGGCGCCGCTGCGCTGAGCCCGAAAGCAACGACAGCAATGAGGGCGAGCGCCGCCCGTCGCGGCGGGCTCATCGCCGCGCCTCCTCGAGCAGCGCCCGCGCCTGGGGTGTCAGGGCCGGGCGGGCCGCCTCCGCGATGGCGAGGTTCCGCGCGGCCGCGCGGGCCAGCCCCGCCTGCTTGGCCGCTATCCCGGCGTGCAGGCGGAA
>DASXRF010000469.1:0-5839 GCA_036506755.1 Solirubrobacteraceae bacterium
CGTCGGCGTGCTACGGGATCGCGAACTACCTCGGCCCGCTGTTCACCCGCCGCTTCCCGCTCGGCGGGGTGCTGCTCGTCGGCCAGGTCGCGGCGGCCGTCGTCGCGGCGATCGCGGTGATGACGGCAGGCGAGGCGCCGCCCGGCGCGGGGGCGGTCGGCCTGGCCGCGCTCGCCGGGATCGGCAACGCGATCGGGCTGGCGAGCTTCCTGCGGGCGACCGAGCTCGGCCCCGTCAGCATCGTGGCGCCGATCGGCAACACCGGCACGATCGTGCCCGTCGTCTACGGGCTGGCGACCGGCGAGGCGCTGCGCGCGCTGGAGTCGATCGGCATCGTCCTGGCGATCGGCGGCGCCGTGCTGGCGGCGCGGGTGCCGGAGCGCCCGGACGAACCGCACCCGCGCGACCTGCGCCCCTGCCTCGCCTTCGCGACCGCCGGCGCGATCGGCTTCGGGCTCCTGCTCGTCGCGCTCCCGCCGGCGTCCGAGCACGGGCGCTGGTGGGCGCTGCTCGACGCGCGCCTGGCGCTCGTCGCCTTCCTCGTGGTGCTCGTGCTGGGCCGCCGCGAGTCGCCCCGCGTGCCGGCGGCGGCGCTGCCCCGCCTGGCGATGCCGGGCCTGCTGCTGATCGCCGGGACGCTGCTCTACGTGCTCGCCACCGAGCGCGGCGCGGTGAGCATCGCGTCGGTCTGCGCGTCGCTGAACCCCGTCGTCACGGTCGCGCTCTCGCTCGCGCTGCTCGGCGAGCGCGTGAGCCGCACCCAGGCGCTCGGGATCGCGGCGGCGATCGCCGGCGTCGCCCTCATAGCCGCGTGAACGGCGCTGATACCCTACCCGCGAGGTAGGTTTTCGCGTCCATGATGTTCTCCACCAAGGCCGAGTACGGCATCCGCGTCCTCGTCGAGCTCGCCGGTCGCAGCGGGGAGAGCCCCGTGCCGCTGGCCGAGATCGCCGAGGCCAACGGGCTGCCGCTCGCGTACCTCGAGCACCTCGTCGCCCGCCTGCGCAAGGCCGGGCTGGTGGAGAGCCGGCGCGGCGCGCGCGGCGGCTACCTGCTCGCGCGCCCGGCGGACGCGATCACCATGGCCGAGGTCGTCGAGGCGCTCGAGGGGGCGATCGCCCCGATCGAGTGCATCACCGCCGACCCCGACGGCTCGATCGTCTGCGCGCGCGAGACCGACCCGGCCCACCGCTGCCCGACCAAGCTGCTGTGGACGCGCGTGCGCTTCTCGATCGTGCGCACGCTGCAGGACACCACGCTTTCCGAACTCGTTCCCAAGGCCGCGGCCCGTCCGGTCGCGTAGGAGACAGATGGCAGACCTCGAGATCCGCAACCTCCATGTCCGCGTCGAGGACCGGGAGATCCTCAAGGGCGTCGACCTCGACGTCAGCAAGGGCGAGATCCACGCGCTCATGGGCCCCAACGGCTCGGGCAAGTCGACGCTCGCCTCGACGATCATGGGTCACCCGTCCTACGAGGTGACCGAGGGCACGATCACCTTCCGCGGCGAGGACATCACCGAGGCCGATCCCGAGGATCGCGCGCACGCCGGGCTCTTCCTGGCCTTCCAGTACCCGGTCGCCATCCCCGGCGTCTCGGTGGCCAACTTCCTGCGCATGGCGATCAACACCAGCCGCGAGGACCCCATCAACGTCAAGGACTTCCGCAAGCGCCTGCAGCACGCGGTCGACCTGCTCGACGTCGACCGCTCGTTCACCAGCCGTCACCTCAACGACGGCTTCTCGGGCGGCGAGAAGAAGCGCGCCGAGATCCTCCAGATGGCGATGCTCCAGCCTGAGGTCGCCGTCCTCGACGAGACCGACTCGGGCCTGGACATCGACGCGCTGCGCACCGTCGCCGAGGGCGTCAACAAGCTGCACGGCGAGCTCGGCATGGGCGCGCTGATCATCACCCACTACCAGCGCATCCTCCACTACGTCACGCCGCAGTTCGTGCACGTGATGATGGACGGGCGAATCGTGATCGAGGGCGGCGAGGAGCTCGTCGAGCGCCTCGAGCGCGAGGGCTACGACCCGATCCGCGAAGAGGTCGGCGCGCGTGCCTGACGGCGTCGCCACGAAGGCCCCGCCCGTCAAGCCGGGCGCCCACCGCGAGGCCGTCCTCTACCGCGCGCTCAACGGCGCCGGCGCGGGCCCGGCGCCGGTCGAGGAGCTGCGCGAGCGGGCGCGCGAGGCCTACGAGCGCCTCGAGCTGCCCACGTGGCGGCGCTCGGGCTTCTGGACGACCTCGCTGCGCGACCTCGACCTCGACGCGCTGACCGAGCGCACGTACGCGCCCGGCGGCCCGCTCCCCGCCGCCGTCGCCGAGGGGCTGCCGCGCGGCGACGTCGCCGGCCGGCTCGTCCAGCACGGCTCGACGGTCATCCGCGCCGAGCTCGACCCCGAGCTGCGCGAGCGCGGCGTGGTCCTCTGCGCGCTCGACGAAGCGCCCCCGGAGCTGGTCGAGCGCTGGCTCATGAGCCGCCTGCCGCTCGACCGCGACAAGCTCGAGGCGGCTAGCGCCGCGCTGTGGTCCGGCGGCGCGTTCCTGTACGTCCCGCCCGGCGTCGTCGTGGACAAGCCGTTCGACGTCGTCTACGCGATCGACGAGCCCGGGACCGCCCAGTACGGCCACACGCTCGCCGTCGGCGACGAGGGCTCGGACTTCCGCCTGCGCCACTTCAAGCTCGCGCCCGACCTCGACGGCCCGGCGCTGCACGCCGGCCAGGTCGAGCTCTACCTCGAGGCGAACGCGCGCTGCCGCTTCGCGCCGGTCCAGGACTGGGGCGGCGGCTCGGTCGTCGACGTCTCCACGCAGGTCGTGCGCGTCGGCCGCGACGCCTACGTGCACTGGCTGCCCTCCTACCTCGGCGGCTCGCTCTCGCGCCAGCACCTCGAGCTCGCGGTGGCCGAGCCCGGCGGCGACATGGCCTTCCGCGGGGTGTTCTTCGCCGAGCGCGACGAGCACCTCGACCTGTTCGCGGTCGACCTGCACGAGACCGGGCCGTCGGGCGGCGACGTGCACTGGCGCGGCGCGGCGACGGGGCAGGCGAAGGCGTCCTTCGAGGGCCTGATCCAGATCAACCCGGGCGCCCAGCAGAGCCACACCTACCTGCAGATCCACACGATGATGCTCTCGCCGCGGGCCAAGGTCGACGCGATCCCGTCGGTGCTCGTCAGCGCCGACGACGTGTCGGCGTCGCATGGCGGCACGGTCGGCGAGCTCGACGAGGCGCTGATCTTCTACATGCGCTCGCGCGGGCTCTCGCGCGCCGAGGCGGTGCACGTGATCGTCGAGGGCTTCTTCGAGCCGCTCATCGGCGAGCTCGAGGACGAGGGGCTCGAGGAGCTCGTCCGCGACAAGATCGGCGAGAAGCTCCAGGCGGCGGCGGCCGACGTGGAGGCCTACGCGGCGGCGCGCTGATGGCCACGCAGGCGTCACCGATCCTCGACGTGCGCGCCGACTTCCCCATCCTGTCGCGGGAAATCGACGGCAAGCGCATCGTCTACCTCGACTCCGCGGCGAGCGCGCAGAAGCCCGAGGCCGTGCTCGACGCGATGGACCGCTTCTACCGCACGAGCTACGCCAACGTGCACCGCGGCGTCTACACGCTGGCCCAGGAGGCGACCGAGCTCTTCGAGGGCGCGCGCCTGCGCATCGCCGCCTTCGTCGGCGGCGAGGGGCAGACGACGATCTTCACCCGCAACGGCACCGAGGCGATCAACCTCGTCGCGCACTCGTGGGGGCGCGCGAACGTCGGCGCCGGCGACGCGGTGCTCGTCACCGAGATGGAGCACCACTCGAACCTCGTGCCCTGGCAGATGCTCTGCCAGGAGGTCGGGGCGCAGCTGCGCTACCTCGAGGTCGACGACGACGGGCGCATCTCGCTCGACCAGCTCGACGCGGAGCTGGCGCGCGGCGACGTCAAGGTGGTCGCCTTCGTCCACGTCAGCAACGTGCTGGGGACGATCAACCCGGTGGCAGAGATCGCCGCGCGGGCGCGGGCGGCGGGCGCGCTGAGCGTCGTCGACGGCTGCCAGGGCGTGCCGCAGCTGCCCGTCGACATCCCGCTGCTCGGCGCCGACTTCTACGCGTGGACCGGGCACAAGGCGCTCGGGCCAACCGGCGTCGGCGTGCTGCACGGCCGCGCGGAGATTCTCACCGAGATGGGTCCCTGGCTGGGCGGCGGGCACATGATCTCGCGCGTCGACCGCGACAGCTCCGAGTGGACCGAGCTGCCGTGGAAGTTCGAGGCGGGCACCGACGTGATCGCCGAGGCGATCGGCCTGGGCGCCGCCGTGGACTACCTCGGCGCGCTCGGGATGGAGCGCCTGCGCGCGCACGAGCGCGAGCTGACCGCACGCGCGCTCGACGGGCTTCGGGCGATCGACGGCGTGACGGTGGTCGGCCCGCCGGGCGTCGAGGATCGCGGCGGGGTCATCTCGTTCGCCGTCGAGGGCATGCATCCGCACGACGTCGCCGACCTGCTCAACCGCGACAACGTCTGCGTGCGCGCCGGCCACCACTGCGCGCAGGTGCTCATGCGCAAGCTCGGCGTCGCGGCGACCGCCCGCGCGTCGTTCGGCCCGTACAACGTCGCCGAGGACGTCGACGCGCTGCTCGAGTCCGTCGCACGCGCCCGCGAGGTCTTCAGGGTCTGATGGACGACCTGTACCGCGACTACATCCTCGAGCACTACAAGCGCCCGCGGAACTTCGGCGAGCTCGAGCCGCACGACCTCGAGGCGCACGACCACAACCCGCTGTGCGGCGACGAGATGGGCGTCCACATCCGCGTCGAGCATGGCAAGATCACCGACCTGCGCTTCCACGGGCAGGGCTGCGCGATCTCCCAGGCGTCGGCGTCGATCGCCTCCGAGGAGTACATTGGCATGCCGCTCGCGGAGGTCGCTGACCTCGACGGCGAATGGCTCATCGACCTGCTCGGCATCCCCATCTCGGCGACGCGCCGCAAGTGCGCGCTGCTCAACCTCAAGGTCCTGCGTGGCGCCATCACCGGCGACGCCTCGTGGCCGCCGGCGACCGATTGAGCCTAAGCCGCGCGGCGGTCGCCGCCCTCGTGGCGGCGCTGCTCCTGCTCGCCGCCGCCGGCTGCGGCGGGGGCGAGACCGCGTCGCGCGGCGGTCAGCGCGCACACACGGTCGTCCTCGCGCTCGACTTCACCCCCAACGCCGTCCATGCCCCGATCTACGCCGCCGTCCGCACCGGGCGCGACCGCGCGAACGGCATCCGGTTGCGGATCCGGCCGCCGGGCGAGGGGCCCGACTCGCTCAAGCTCGTGGCCAGCGGGCGCGCGGCGCTCGGCGTGCTCGACATCCACGACCTCGCGATCGCCCGGCAGCGCGGGGTCGACGTCGTGGCGGTCGGAGCGCTCGTCCGCCGGCCGCTCGCCGCGCTGCTCGCTCAGCCCGGGATCCGGCGCCCGCGCGACCTCGCGGGCCGGACGGTCGGGGTCTCCGGGCTTCCGTCGGACCCCGCCTTCCTGCGCGCGATCGTCCGCAGCGACGGCGGCGACTACGCCCGCATCCGGCAGGTCACGATCGGCTTCAAGGCGGTGACCGCGCTGCTGACTCGGCGCGTCGCCGCCGTGCCCGCGTTCTGGAACGCCGAGGGCGTTGCCGTCGAGCACCGCGGTCGCCACGTCCGGCAGTTCCGCGTCGAGGACTACGGCGCGCCGCCCTATCCCGAGGTCGTCCTCATCACCGCGGCCAGGACGCTCGCCGCGCACCGCGCCGACGTCCAGGCCGCCCTGCGGGCGATCGCCGCCGGCGTCCGCGAGGTCACGGCCCGGCCCGAGCCGGCGGCGCGGCAGATCGCCC
>DASXRF010000470.1:0-3847 GCA_036506755.1 Solirubrobacteraceae bacterium
AACAGGTAGACGCCGGGGTCGTCGGGCAGATCGGCCACGTCGGGCCGCGGGGTGCCCCGCGCGCGCCGCGGGGCGAAGCGCCCGCCGTCGGTCGCGCCGGCGCGCCGGCGGGCAGGGCGCACGGGCCGCAGCGCGGCCAGCGCGTCGCGGATCGACGCCGCGTGCGCGCACAGCCGCGGGAACAGGGCGCAGAACACGCGCGCGCAGGTCTCGGCGTCGGCCAGCGCGCGGTGCGTCGTGGTGACCTCGACGCCGAGCGCGTCGGCGAGCGCGGCCAGGCGCCGCTGGCGCGCGAGCGGCGCGAAGCGGCGGGCGAGCGCGACGGTGCACAGCGCCGGCGGGTCGGGCCACCGGACGCCCGAGCGCTCGCAGGCCTGGCGCAGGACACGGCGGTCGAAGGCGACGTTGTGGCCGACGAGCACGCGGCCTTCGAGATGGGAGACGAGGTCGGGCAGGACGGCCTCGGCCGCCGGCGCCTCGTCGACCATGGCCTGCGTGATGCCGGTGAAGCGCTGGATGCCCCGCCCCAGCGGCGCGCGAACGCCGACGAGCGACTCGAAGCGGTCGTGCAACTCGCCCCCGCCGACGAGCACGGCGCCGATCTCGGTCAGCTCGCACGCCTCGCCGGCCAGCCCGTTCGTCTCCGTGTCGACGACGAGGAACTCCGCGTGGGCGAGAGGCTGATCGAGGAGGTCGGATGGCACGGACCCCCAAGCATCCGACGCCCGCAGGACGGAATGCAGGTGCGGTTGCGGTTTCCTCGGCTCGCGGGCCGGGGTAGGATCGGCCAAGACCCATGACGAAGGCGTGACATGGCCACGTTGCCCGTACACGAGAGGCCGACCCGCGAAGAGCTCGAGCGCCGCGTGCGCCACGCATGGGCGTCCTATAGCGCCACCCTGCGCGACCTCCAGGGACAGGAGTACGAAGAGGCGGAGGCGCAGGCCTGGGAACGCCTCCAGCGCAGACTTGCGGAACTCAAGCGCCCGTTCGGTTAGCCTTCTTTTGCGAGTCGCGCCGCGCGGCCCGCGGGGGTCCACACGAGGGGAGGATGCTTGAACCAGCGCACGGTCCTCGGCGCCACCGCAACGGCGCTCCTGCTCAGCGGCTGCGGGGCCGAGACCGACTACAAGAACAATCCTCGCCCCCCCTCCCCCATCACGATCACCGCGGCGATCTCCAACAAGCGCGTCGAGGTCTCGCCGCAGCGCTTCGGCGCCGGTCCCGTGACGCTCGTCGTGAGCAACCAGACGGGGCGCCTGCGCGACCTCATCCTCGAGAGCGCGTCCTCCCCGGGCACGGGCCGCACCGGCCTGGCGCCGCAGCACACCGGCCCCATCAACCCGCAGGGGACCGCGTCGCTGAAGGCCGACCTGCGCGAGGGCCGCTACACGGTCAGGGTGCGCGACATCCGCCCGACGACCATCGTCGTCGGCCATCCGCGAGCGAGCGCGCAGAACGACCTGCTGCAGCCCTGATGCGCCGCGCCGTCGCCCTGGCGGCCTGCTCGGGCGCGCTCGCGGCGCCGGCGCCGGCGACGGCCCAGACCGCGATCACCGGGACGCCGCAGTCGCTCTTCACCAAGAAGATCGCCAGCGACCCGGGCACCGCCGCTGACGTCCGCGCCGCACTGAAGGCGCGCCGCGTCTTCGTCGACGAGGACATCGCGTTCGCCGACGTCACGGGCGACGGCCGCCAGGACGCCGTCGTCCGGATCGACTCCGGCGGCGCCGGCGGCACGATCGCCGTCTACGTCTACTCCGCCCACGGCGGCAAGGACCTCCACGCGATCTACCGCAGCCAGCACCTCTACCGCGCGCTCGTCGCGGTCAACGGCGCGACGCTGCTACTGAGCACCCCGCGCTACTCGGCCGGCGACGAGATCTGCTGCCCGCCGGCGCTGCTCGAGCGGACGCTGACGTGGAGCGAGCGCGCCGGGCGCCTGGTGCTGCGCGCCACGCGCAGCGTCCCGCCGCCCATGTGACAATACGCACACTCGACGCAACTGCTGCGTCTTTGCAATACTTGATGTGTGCCACTAACGGTCACCTCGAAGATCGTCGCCGAAGAGCTGCTCGCGCTGTGGATCCACCTCACGCGTGACTCCGGCTCGCAGCTCTTCCAGCTGCTCGAGCAGCTCGATCTCGGACTGACGCAGCTCAAGACCCTCGACAGGCTCGAGGCGTGCGGCTGCGAGCCGACCGTCAAGGAGCTCGCGGAGCTCCTCGGGCTCTCGGTCCCCGGGACGAGCCGCAACGTCGAGGGCCTGCTGCAGCGCGGCTATCTCGAGCGGCGCGAGGACGCGCACGACCGCCGCATGAAGCGCCTGCGCCTGACCGACGCCGGGCGCGACGTCCTCAGCCGCGTCTTCACCGCCCGCCTCGCCGGCCTGGAGTCCTGGGCCGCCACCTTGACCGACGAGCAGCGCGACGCCCTCCACGCCGCGCTCGTCCCGCTGACGGAAGGACTTCCTCGATGACCCGACGCATCCAGGGCCGCATCACCGACGCCAACCGCCGCTGGTGGACCCTCGGCGCGATGTGCTTCGCGCTGTTCATGATCATGCTGGACAACACGGTGGTCAACGTCGCGCTGCCGTCGATCCAGCGCGACCTGGACGCGTCGATCTCCGCCCTGGAGTGGACGGTCAACGCCTACACGCTGAGCTTCGCCGTCCTGCTGGTCACCGGCGGGCGCCTCGGCGACCTGTTCGGCCGCCGCCGGATGTTCCTGCTCGGCGTCGTCCTCTTCGCGGCGAGCTCGGCGTTCATCGGCCTGTCGCCCAACGACGCGTGGCTGGTCACGGGCCGGGCGCTGCAGGGCATCGGCGCCGCCTTCATGATGCCCGGCACCCTCTCGATCATCTCCAACGCGTTCCCGCCCGAGGAGCGCGGCAAGGCGATCGGGACGTGGGCCGGCGTCAGCGCCATGGCGCTCGCCATCGGCCCCGTCGTCGGCGGCTTCCTGGTCGAGAACGTCTCGTGGCAGTCGATCTTCTTCCTCAACCTGCCGGTCGCCGCTCTCGCGGTCGTCGTCACGCTCGCCGCGGCGCCCGAGTCGCGCGACGAGTCCCAGCGCCACATGATCGACTGGGCCGGCATCGGCGCGCTGTCGGTCGGCCTGACGGCGCTGGTCCTGGCGCTCGTGGAGGGCAACTCCTGGGGCTGGGGATCGGCCGAGATCGTGGCCCTGCTCGTCGCCGCCGCGGGCGGGCTGGCCACCTTCGGCCTGATCGAGCCGCGCGTGCGAGAGCCGATGGTCGACTTCTCGCTGTTCCGCTCGAAGACGTTCCTGGGCGCGAACGCGGTCGGCTTCATCGTCTCGTTCTCGATGCTCGCGATGTTCTTCTTCCTCGCCCTCTACATGCAGAACATCCTCGGCTACTCGGCCGTCGAGGCGGGCGTGCGCTTCCTGCCCTCGACGCTGATGATCGTGCTGGTCGCGCCGCTGTCCGGGCGGCTGGCCGACCGCGTCGGCCCGCGCCCGCTGATGGTCGGCGGCCTGTCGCTGACGGCGTTCGCGCTGTTCCTGCAGACCCGCATCGACGTCGGCACCGGCTACGGCCTGCTGCTGCCCGCGTTCGTGCTGATGGGCATCGGCATCGCGCTGGTGATGTCGCCGATGTCGACGGCCGCGATGAACTCGGTGCCGGCGGAGAAGGCCGGCGTGGGGTCGGGCGTGCTGTCGATGAGCCGCATGGTCGGGGGCACGTTCGGCGTCGCCGCGATCGGCGCCCTGTTCCAGCACCTGGCGAGCGCGCGGCTCGCGAGCGAGCTGGCCGGGACCGGCGTGACCGCCGCGCAGCGCGACCGGATCGTGGAAAACCTGGGCGCCGGGAGCGAGGGCG
>DASXRF010000471.1:0-3954 GCA_036506755.1 Solirubrobacteraceae bacterium
CGGGCCACGTGACGAGTCGGAGCGCCGAAGAACCCCCGGACGGGGGGACGACGTTAGGGTCCGGCGTCGACCTGATGCGGACGCTCGTCGTCTCCGACCTGCACCTCGGCGCCCGCCTCGGCCGCGACGTGCTCCGCGATCTCCCGGCGCAGGCGGCGCTGCACGCCGCGCTCGACGGCGTCGAGCGGCTCGTCCTGTTGGGCGACACGGTCGAGCTGCTCGAGGGGCGCCCGCGCTCGGCGATGGCCGTCGCCGAGCCGGTCCTGCGCGGCCTCGGCCGCGCGCTCGGCGGCGATCGCAAGGTCATCGTGGTCCCCGGCAACCACGACCGCGAGCTCATCCACCGCTGGCTCGACGCGCACGCGGGCGAGCTCGGGGTCGACACGGTGGTGCCCGCCGGCGCCAGCCGGGAGCTGGCGGCTGTGGTCGACTGGCTGGCTCCCGCGCGCGTGGAGGTGCGCTACCCGGGCGTCTGGCTGGCCGACGGCGTCTGGGCCACGCACGGCCACTACCTCGACCGCCACCTGCTGCCCGAGTCCGCGTTCGGTATCGCCCGCGGCCTGCTCGGCCGGCGCCCCCGCGACCTGGCGCGGCCCGCCGACTACGAGAAGGGCCCGCACCTCACGGGCCTCGAGGGCTTCTTGACCGGGCACCTCCCGCGCGCGCTGAGCGCGCTGCTCGACGACCTCGCCGGCGGGCTGCGCGCCGGGGCGATGACGCGGTCGCCGCTGCGCGGGCTGGCCCCGGTCGCCGCGCGGGCGCTCGGGGTGCAGATGCGCCGCGCCGCGATCCCCGCGCTCGCGCAGGTCGTCGCCCACCTGAACGCCGACGCGCACACTGTCGTCTTCGGCCACGTCCATCGCCTGGGCCCGCGCGAGGCCGACGACCCCGCCGAGTGGACCGGCGCGGCCGGCACGCCGCGGATCTTCAACACCGGCTGCTGGGTGCACGAGCCGCTGCTGCTCGCCCGCGCGCGACCGCCGCACCCGTACTGGCCGGGCGGGGCGGTCGTCGTCGACGGCGGCGAGCCCCGAGCGGTGTCGCTGCTCGAGGACCCGCGCTAGTCGTCGAGCGCGCCGATGTCGACGTCGTCCGAGAAGCCCCAGACGCCGCCGTTGGCAGCGTGGAGCCGGTCGAGGTCAGCGCGGTGTAGTTCGCGCCGCTCGGGCTGCCGGCCCGGCGCGCGCTGACGACGAGCAGGTCGGTTCGGCCCTCGCTCGTGACGTCGCCGGCCAAGAAGCGCGAGGCGGCGACGTCGACGTCGTCGGCGAAGCCCCACGCGGCGGGGGCGTTGAAGGCCGAGCCGCTGGAGGTCAGGACCGTGTAGTCGGCGCCGCTCGGGCCGGCCGCCCGCCGGCGGCTGACGACCAGCAGGTCCTCGTTGCCGTCGTTGTCGAAGTCGCCGCCGAGGAAGCGGGCGCCGGCGAGGTCGACCGCGTCGCCGGCGCCCCACGACCCCACGCCGTTGAGCTTCGAGCCGCTCGACGTCAGCACCCGGTAGTCGGCGCCGCTCGGCGCACTGGCGCGCCGGGGAGCGATCGCGATCACGTCGGCGCGCCCGTCCCCGGTGAGGTCGGCGCTGACGAAGCGCGAGGCGGCGAGGTCGATGTCGTCGGCCGAGCCCCACACGCCGGCGTTGTCGAACGCCGAGCCGGTGGAGACGAGCACGGTGTAGTCGGCCCCGCTCGGGCTGCCGGCTCGCCGCGGCGTCACGACGACCAGGTCGTCGCGGCTGTCGTTGGTCAGGTCGCCGGTGAGGAAGCGCGAGGCGGCGATGTCGACGTCCTCGGCGAAGCTCCACTGGCCGCTGCTCGTCAGCTTCGAGCCGTTGGAGGTCAGGACCGTGTAGGTCGCGCCGCTGGGGTGCCCGTCGTGCCGGCCCGTGACCACGAGGACGTCCTCGATGCCGTCGTTGTTGAAGTCGCCGCTCTCGAAGCGCGCGCTCGGCACGTCGACGTCGTCGGCCGTGGCCCAGACGCCGGCCGCGGTCAGGCCCGAGCCGCTGGACGTCAGGACGCGGTAGTCGGCGCCGCTCGGGCGCACCGCGCGCTTGACCGTCACGACGAGCACGTCGTCGCGTCCGTCGTTGTTGAAGTCGCCGCTGAGGAAGCGCGAGCCCGTCGGGCAGCCGGCGTTCGCCGGCGCGCCGCTCTGCGCCGGGCAGGCGTCGGCCGCGTCCGGCACGCCGTCGCCGTCGGCGTCGGCGGTCGACGGGACGCCCCCCGGCCCCGCGCCCGGTGCGCCGGTGTCGGGCCGGTAGATGTAGCCGCTGATCTGGCTCGCGCGGACGCGCCGGCCGAGCGAGACCAGGCCTGGGACCCAGTTGGCCTCGTCGACGACGACCGTCTTTCCGCCGTCGGCGAGCGCGGAGACGTAGGCGACGTGCCCACGCAGGCGGTCGGTGTCCCCGGCGCCGGGAAGCCAGACGGCGATCGCGCCGACGGCCGGCGTCTTGCCCTCGGCGGCCTTGCCGCCGGCCTCCGCGAGCCAGCGGCGGGCGTCGGCATGCACGACGCCGTCGAGGTCGGGCCGCCGCCCGAGGGCGTACCAGGTCGCCTGGCCCGCGAGCTTGAAGAGCGGGTCGCCGTTGAAGCAGACGGTGCCGCCGCCGACGACGGGACCGCACGACCGGCCGAGCGCACCGCCGGCGTTGGCGAGGAGCGTGCCCTGCAGGACCTCGCTCGAGCTGTGCGCGACGAGCGAGCCGGTGCCGTGCCCGCGTCCGATGGCGAGGTGGCGGCGCGTGCTCCGGGCACCGCGCCGGCGCCCCTTCTCGCACGACGCGGCGAAGCGCCAGGTGCCGCTCGGGCCGTTGCCCGGCACCTGCCAGCGGATGCGCGCTCGGCCGCGCGCGTCGGTCGCCAGGGGCGGGAAGGACACGTGGCCGCGGCCGGCACGGACCGACAGCCGGCACGTCGCGCGGGGCGTCGACCGGACCGTCATCGCCAGGGAACGCTGCTTCGCGGTCAGCGACGGCGTTGCGGTCAGCCGCACGGGTGCCCGAGCTCCCTTGGCGCCGGCCGTGGCCGGGCCGGAACCCGCGACCGCGGCCGAGACGACGGCGGCGGCGATCGCGAGGCGGGTCCGCGCCCGGATGCGCGGCGACATGCGACGAACGTACATCGCGCCGGGCCTCCCGGCGTTGGGGCGATTTCCGGCGGCTGCGGGCAGGACGCTCCCCGGCGCGCGGCTCCGCCGCGGCGCAGGATCTGCCCCGCGGCGGGCCGCTCAGGCGACCTTGAGCGCGGGGCGCTCGGTCCGCTCGGCGAGCTCCAGCGCGACGCCGAGGAACGCCTTGGCCGCGGCCGGCTGGCGGCGCGCGGCGCGCCACACCAGCGCGACCGGCCAGGTGAAGCGCTCCGGTCCGATGGGTCGCAGGGCGATCGCCGGCCCCTCCTGCTCGGCGACCGAGCGCGGGATGACGGCGAGCCCGAGGCCCTTGCTGACCAGCGCGCGCACCGCCGCCATCTCGGTGCAGATGAACGCGTTGCGCGGGGCCAGGCCGCGCTCGGCCATCGTGCGCTCCAGGCGCCGCCGTAGCGCCGAGTTCTCGCGGTAGGCGATGAGGTCCTCGCCGGCGAGCTGCTCGAAGGTCACGTGGCCGCCGCGGGTGAGCGGGTGGCCGGCCGGGAGGGCGACGACGAACTCCTCCTCCCAGATCAGCGTCGCGGCGTACTCGTCGCCGAGCGTGTCGGGCTCGACCGCCGTGAACGCGCAGTCGAGCTCGTCGGCCCGCAGACGGGCGAGCAGGTCGTCCTGCGTGTCCTCGACCATGTTGATCGCGACGCCCGGGTGGCGGCGGCGGAACTCGGCGAGCATCTCGGCGAGGTCGTAGGGGCCCGTCGGGTACATGCCGCCGATGCGCACCTCGCCGCGCACGAGCCCGGTCAGCTCGCCGAGCTCGGAGTGCAGGCCGTCCACCTCGCGCAGCACGCGGCGCGCGTAGCCGAGGAT
>DASXRF010000472.1:0-2250 GCA_036506755.1 Solirubrobacteraceae bacterium
CGAGCGCGTCGGCGTAGAGGCGCTGCTCGGCGCCGGGCTCCCACGGGCGCGGGAGCTGGTGCTCGTAGAAGATGCCGAAGCGCATTGTTCGCTCCGCGGCGATGCTACCCCGGCGACGTCCGCCGGGCAGGGCCGCCCGCGCCCGCACCGCGGCATGCGCAAACCCGCAACCGCGCGTGCGCGATGGCGCGGAGCAACCGCGGTCTGTCCCCTCACCGCTGCGACGAGCAGAGGCAGACCATGCGCAAATGTCGCTCCGCATACCTCCTATCCCCTGCGCGCTCGGCGCCGCCGTCGCGGCCTGCGCGGCGCTCGCCGGCCCCGCTCCAGCGGCGGTGACCGGCGTCGACAAGGCGATCATCGTCACGTCGAACACGTCCGACATCCTGCTCGCCGGCTTCGCCGACAACGCGACCGTCAACGTGGTGCGCGACGGCGTGACCGTCGCCACCGGCAAGAACAAGAACGACCCGGCCGCGGCGCCCCCCGAGGGCGGCGTCAACTCAGTGCACGCGGGCGCGCTCGGCGGCTGCTGGACGGGCTTCACGCCGCAGCTGCTGCCCGGCGACGAGATCCGCGTCGGGACGGACAGCACCGTCATCCACGATGTGACCGCGACGCCGCTGGCCGTCGACGGGGGCCAGCTGGTCGTGCGCGGGACCGCGGTCAGCAAGACCGGCGCGCCGCTGCCGCTCGACGAGGTCGACGCGCAGCTGCACTCCCCGGGCGGCCGGTTCTCGCAGGGCTCGTCGGGCGGGCAGTTCCTGTCGGCCCAGAACGGCGACCTGGGCGGCGTCATCACCTACGACGCGCCCGGCTCGACGCGCTGGACGGCCCGTTGGCCGTCGCTCGGCGCGGCCGACAGCGCGTTCGCCCTCGCCGGCGCCGTCGTCGGCGCGTGGACCGGACCTGCGGCCGCGCCGGCGAACGCCGGCGGCGAGGAGACCGACTACGAGGTCGGGGCGACACCCGGACCGATCGACAGCTGCGCGGACTCGCCGTACGCGCCGAACGCGGTCAGCGCCCACGACCCGGTCAACGCCGCGACGGTCGCGAGCGACCTCGTCGTCTCGGGCACCGCTCAGCCGGGGGTGACCGCGGTCCGCGTGACGCTCACCGACAGCGCGGGCAAGGCGCTCCCGCGCGCCGCGACCGTGAGCGGCCGAAGCTGGTCGGCGGCCTTCCCTGCGGCCGATGTGGCCGGCCTGGCCGAGGGCGCCATCTCGGCCGCCGGCGCCTACAAGATCACCGCGGGCACGTTCCACGGCGCGACGACCTCGATCGCCAAGGACACCGTCGCTCCGGCCGCGCCGACGGCGAGCGTCCCCGGCGGCAGCTACGGCTCGGCGCAG
Source organism: Solirubrobacteraceae bacterium (assembly GCA_036506755.1). Classification (GTDB taxonomy): domain Bacteria; phylum Actinomycetota; class Thermoleophilia; order Solirubrobacterales; family Solirubrobacteraceae; genus DASXRF01. The sequence continues at coordinate 1,353 of DASXRF010000472.1, forward strand.
AGCGTCGCGCTCGCGGCCGAGAGCGGAGCCACGATCCGCTACACGACCGACGGCTCGGACCCGACGGGCTCGAGCGCCGCCTACGGCCAGCCGATCGACGTCCCGGACACCCGGACGCTCAAGGCGACGCGATCGACGCGGCGGGCAACGCGAGCCCGGTCGCCGCGTTCGGCTACGCGATCACGCCGGCGCCGGCGCCGGCGGCGAGCGCCGCGCTGCCCCGGCTGCACCTCGAGGCGCTGCGCGTGCGCTCGCGGCTGACGCTGCGCGGGGCGCACCGCCGCGGCGTCCGCGTCACGCTCTACGTGCCCGACGGCACCAAGGTCGTGCGCGTGCGACTGGTCCGCGGCCGGCGCATCGTCGCCGAGGTCGTCCGGCCGGTGTCGCGCGGCCGGCTGGTCACCGTCGTGCTGCCCCGCACGGCCAAGGGCCGGCGTTCGCTGCGCCGCGGCGAGTATCGCGTCGCCGTCGCGCCCGGGCGCAGCCGGCGGGACTACGGCGTGACGAGCCGGCGCACGGTCCGGATCAGCTGAGCCGGGGCCCGCCCCACGCCCGTCTTGCAGCGACGAGCCCGCGGCCCCGCCGCGGGCTCGTTTTGTCATCTGCGTTTCATCTTTGTGCGCGAGTCGTGCGGTTTGTGGAGGCGATCTTCACGCTTCTCGTACGAACTTCACGAGTTGCAGCAATCGCTGAGGCGACTGCACTCGCCGTCGCAAAACGATGGCGTTGCCTGCTCTCGGACGGCGACCGCGCGCAGCGCAGGATGCATCACAAAGGCCGTCCACAACCCTGAAAGGCCACTGATGCAACACCGTGCACTGCGCCGCGCGGCGCCGGTCGCGGCAGCGCTGGCGGGTCTCGCCGCCCTCCCGGCACCCGTCCTGGCTGCCGGCGTTCC
>DASXRF010000473.1:0-8901 GCA_036506755.1 Solirubrobacteraceae bacterium
ATGCGCGCCTGCTGGAGCGCGATGAGGTTGCGCAGCGGGTCCGGGATCGAGCCGAAGCGGTCCTCGAGCTCGTCGCGCAGCAACGCCAGGTCGGCGACCTCGGTTGCGCCGGCGATGCGGCGGTGCACGTCGATCTTCGCCTGCTCGTAGGGGACGTAGTCGGCGGGGACGTAGGCGTCGACGTTGACGTCGAGGCGCACGGGCTCGAACTCGGGCTCGTAGCCGTCCTCCCCCATCGCGGCCACCGCTTCGTCGAGCATCTGCATGTAGAGCTCGAAGCCCAGCGCGGCCACGTGCCCGGACTGCTCGTCGCCGAGCAGGTTGCCCGCGCCGCGGATCTCGAGGTCGCGCATGGCGACCTTGAAGCCCGAGCCGAGCTCGGTGTAGTCGCTCAGCGCGGCCAGGCGCTTCTGGGCCTCCTCGGTCAGCGCGGAGTAGGCCGGATAGAGCAGATACGCATACGCGCGCTCTCGCGACCGGCCCACCCGCCCGCGGATCTGGTAGAGCTGGCTGAGGCCGAAGTGGTCGGCGCGCTCGACGATCAGCGTGTTGGCCTGCGGGATGTCGATGCCCGACTCGATGATCGACGTCGAGACGAGCACGTCCGCCTCGCCGCGCAGGAACGAGAGCATGTGGCGCTCGAGCCGGCGTTCCTCCATCTGCCCGTGGGCGACCTCGAACGTCATCCCCGGGCACAGCGCGCGCAGCCGCTCGGCGGTCTCGTCGATCGTCTCGATGCGGTTGTGCAGGAAGAACGCCTGCCCGCCGCGCGCCTTCTCGCGCTGCAGCGCCTGCTTGACGAGCTGCTCGTCGTACTCGCCGACGTAGGTCTTGACCGGCCGGCTACCCTCCGGCGGGGTCTCGATGACGCTGATGTCGCGCAGGCCGGCCAGCGACATCTGCAGCGTGCGCGGGATCGGCGTCGCGCTCAGCGAGATGACGTCGACGCGCAACTTGAGCTGGCGCAGCAGCTCCTTCTGCTTGACGCCGAAGCGCTGCTCCTCGTCGACGATCAGCAGGCCCAGGTCCTTGGGCCGCACATCGCGGCTCAAGAGCCGGTGCGTGCCGATGAGGATGTCGACCCTGCCCTCGGTGAAGCGCTGGACCGCGGCGCGCTGCTCGGCGGCAGACCGGAAGCGGCTGACGTGCTCGACGAGGAACGGGTAGTCCTTCAGGCGCTCGGCGAACGTGCCGTAGTGCTGCTGGGCGAGGATCGTCGTCGGCACGAGCATGAGCACCTGCTTGCCGGCGTCCGCCGCCTTGAACGCCGCGCGCAGCGCCACCTCCGTCTTGCCGTAGCCGACGTCGCCGCAGATCAGGCGGTCCATCGGGCGCGGGGCCTCCATGTCGCCCTTGACGAGCTCGATCGCCTCGCGCTGGTCGGCGGTCTCGGTGTAGGGGAACCTCTCCTCGAACTCGCCGAGCCACTCGCCGTCGTCCGGGAAGGCGAAGCCCTGGCGCCGGCGGCGCTCGGCGTAGAGGTTGAGCAGCTCGCCGGCGAGCTCCTGGGCCGCGCGCCGGGCGCGCGCCTTCATCGTCTCCCAGCGCGTCCCGCCGAGCTTCGACAGTGGCGGATGCTCGCCGCCCGCCCCGACGTAGCGCGAGATCTTGGCCAGCTGGTCGACCGGCATGAACACGCGGTCGGTGCCGGCGAACTCGAGGTCGAGGTAGTCGCGCGTGACCCCGGCCACCGTCTTGGTGTCGAAGCCGGCGAAGCGCGCGATCCCGTGGTCCTCGTGGACGACGATGTCGCCCGTGCGCAGGTCGGCGAACGAGCGCAGCGCGCCGCGCCGGCGGCGGCCGGCGGGCTCCTCGGACGGCTCGGCCCGGCGCCGGCGGAACAGCCGGTGCTCGGGGATGACCGCAAGGTTGAAGCCAGGCGCGATGAAGCCGTCGCGCAGGCGGGCGACGGCGAACCTGAGCTCCGGTGCGGGCAGGCCTTCGCCCTCGGCCCACTGCACGCGCAGCCGCGCCAGGTTGTAGCCGACGCGCTCGCCCTCGCCGCGGCGCGCCCACGTCACCAGCGTGCGGTAGCCCGAGCGCACGAGCTTCTCGAGCTCGGGCTCGGCCTCCTTGAGCGAGCGCGCGGCGGTGTCGGCGGCCTGGGCGCGGAACTCGACCGGCTGGTCGGAGCTGATGGTGGCCAGGCGCACGCGGGCGCGCTCGGCCAGCGCCGCCTCGATCGTCTCGGGCGTGACGTAGAGGCCGTGGGCGTCGGCGTCGTGGAAGGCGGCGCAGACGTCGGACCAGTGGTCGTGCAGCGACGGTCCGACGTCCTCCTCGGCGGCGATCAGCACCGCCGCGTCGGCCGGCACGAGGTCGAGGAAGGCGCCGAAGCGGTCGAGCGGGAGCAGCTCGGCGACGTCGGGGCGATCCTCCTCGTCCGAGGTCGCCGCGATCTCCGCCAGCTCGCGGTGCTCGGGCGCCAGCTCCGCCGCGGGGGCGATCAGGACCTCGTCGAGCTCGGCCAGCGAGCGTTGCGTGAACGTCGAGAACTCGCGCAGCGACTCGATCTCGATGTCGAAGAGGTCCACGCGGACCGCGCGGTCGGCCGTCGCCGGGTAGACGTCGAGGATCCCGCCGCGGATGGCGAACTGGCCGCGGTCCTCGACCTGGTCGGCGCGCTCGTAGCCCGCGGCGACGAGCTGAGCGGCGGTCTCGTCGAGGTCGAGGAGGTCGCCCTTGCGCAGGACGAACGAGGCGGGGCGCAGCGCCGGGTCGGGGACCTTCTCGCTCAGCGCGGCCGCGGACACGACGACCACCGGCGGCTCGCCCTCGGGCGCGAGCAGCGCGTCGAGCGCCGCGACGCGCAGGCCGACGAGGTGCGGCGGCGGCGCGAGGTGCGACTCGTACGCGACGCCGCGGCTCGGGTAGAAGCGCACGGGCCGCGGCGCCAGCCAGGCCTCGAGGTCGTGGGCGAGGTCGCGGGCCTGGCGGTCGTCGCCGGCGACGACGATGGCCGGCGCGCGCGCCGCGAAGACCTCGTCGGCCAGCGCCGCGACGACGTACGCCCGCAGCGACGCCGCGACGAACGCGCGGCCGCCGTCGCGGGCCAAGGCGGCGGTCTGGGGGTCGTCGTGGACGAGGCTGAGGAAGGGTCTGAGCATGCGAAGCGGCCGCGCCGGACGATGGGCGGGCCCCTGCGGTCGAGTCTATGCGTCGCTCTGCAACGCCTCGGCCATGGTTTGCGTCAGCGTCTCGACGCGCTCGCGCAAGTCGCGCACGTCCCCCGCCAGTTCGCGCCCGCGCGCCTCGTCGCTGGCGACCGCGGCCTGGACGAGGCGGCCGTGCACCGCGCCGAGCGAGGCGTTGACGCGCTCCATCTCGGCGCGGTAGCCCTCCAGGCGGCGCTCGAGCTCGTCGAGGACCGCGCACTGCTCGCGCACGGCGCGCGCGGTCGCCGCGCGCTCGGGGTCGGGCGGCCCGGCCTCGAGCTGGCGCAGGCGCGCCTGCAGCCGCGGCCGGTCCTGGGCGTCGAGCTCGTCGCGCAGGCGCTGGGCGCGCACGGCCGTGTCCTCGACCGCGGCGACCAGGCGCGCGGCCTCCTCGCGCACCTCGGCGAAGGGCAGGTCGGCGTGCTCGGCGGTGGCGGCGATGCGCCCCTCCTGGCGGCGTGCCGCCTCGAGCTGGGCGCGGATGTCGGCGTCGAGCTTGACCGCCGACGGGAGCGCCCCGCGTGCCCGCGCCGACGCCGCGCGCCCGACGCGCTCGGCCTCCCCCTCGTCGAAGAACGTCATGACGGCCAGCACGACGTAGAGGACGGCGGCCACGGCGAGCAGCCACGGCGCACCCAGCACGAACGCGCCGACCGCGACGGCGGCCGGCACGGTGACGTTGACCGGCTTGGTCGCGGCGTTGACGGCGAGCTCGCGGCGCAGCCGCCGGCGCGTGACCTCGCGCGTGCGCACTAGTGGACCCGTCCGCAAGTCCGACGGGTTTCGGACGCCGTCCGCTGCCGCCCGGGGCCACGCGACGGTCCTCGATGTGGCTGGGCCACACCTTCGGACGTCGCGCGGCCCCGGTCGGGACCGGACGACGCCAGACGACCCGCCGGACTTGCGGACGGGCCCACGACTAGAAGAAGCTCGAGATCGACACGTAGACCGCCTCGATCGCGCGCGGGTCGCCCCTGAACTCCTTGCCGCCCGAGGCGGTGGCGATCCGCTGGAGCGTCGACTCGTCGGCGTCGTCGCCGTAGGCGATCGTGTAGACGCGCACCGCCAGCCCCTCCGAGCGCGCCTGGCGGTCGAGCTCGCCGACGAGGGCGTCGAGCCGGTTGTGGCTCGCCGTGTCCTGCCCGTCGGAGAGGATGACGACCGCGTTGATGCGCGTCGGGTCGTGCAGGGCGCGGATCTGCGCGACGGCGTCGCGCGTGGCGTCGAAGAGCGCGGTCTCGCCGTCGGGCACGAGGCCGTCGATCGCCCGGCGCAGCCGCGCTCGGGAGCGGCCCACCTCGGCGACGTCGACCAGCTTGAAGACGCGGGAGTTGAAGCTGACCAGCGAGACGCGGTCGGCCGGCTCGAACTGGCGCACGAAGGCCTGCAGGCCCTGCTGGGCCTGGATGATCTTGTCCTGCTCGCCCATCGAGCCCGAGGTGTCGATCACGATCGCGACGTTCGCCGGCTTGCGGTCCTGGCGCCACAGCCGCTTGACCTCGGCGAGGACGTCGGGCTGCGGGAGCGCGAGCACGCGGCGCGGCTGGCGCGGGTCGGCGCCGTGGGCGGCGTCGACCGGTGGCGCCGGCCGCGCGTCGGGGTCGCCCGGTCGAAAGCCGGCGCGCGCGACGACGTCGCCGGTCAGCCGCCGGCGCAGCCACGAGCCGAAGTCGCCGGCGGCGGCGCGCGCGGCGCCGGCGACCCAGGGCGCGCGCAGGACCAGGTACGGGTTGTCGGAGACGAACGTTCCCTCGGGCGGGTAGAGCCCGACGAGCCGCGTGCCGTGGTGGCGGCGGTTGAAGTCGATCAGCGTGACCTCCTCCATGGCCACCGCGGAGGCGTACGCCGGACCGAAGCGCGCGAGCTGGTCCGAGAAGAACAGCGTCGTGTCGCCGTAGTGCACGATCGAGCGCTCGATGGTGCGGATGCGGCTGCGCACCGCCGCGCGGCCCACGTCGGCCTTGGTCAGGCCCTCGCGCTTGTGCGTCGCGGTGAAGTACTCGGCGGCGACCGCCGACAGCCCCGCGGTCGAGAAGTCCGGGTTGGTGTGGCCGAGCTTGAAGGCGCCGTACTGCGGCTTGCCGTAGGCCGCCCAGCCGCGGCGCGACGTCGCCAGCTCGAGGACCTTGGCGAAGCCGATCGGCGTGCGCGGCCAGCCGAGCGTGCGCGCGAGCGGCTCCCACATCGCGATGACCAGCGGCGTGCGCACGAGCGACGGGTTGTCGTCGGCGACGTAGGCGCGATCGGCGTCGTGGTTGAGCAGCCGGCCCCACAGCGACGACGCCGGCGACCAGGCCGTCGGCCGCAGCCGTCCGCGGGCGATCGAGGACTCCGCCTCGCCCGAGCTGACGACCCGCGCCTCGACGAAGACGGGCCGCCCGTCGACCTCGTGACCCTCGCCGTTGTAGCGGCCCACGAGCGCGGCCAGCAGCGGCTCCTTCTCGGGCGAGTAGGCGAAGCGCACGCGCACCGCCCCCTTGGGCGCGGGGCCGCCCGCCGGCGCCGACGGCGAGCCGCCGTTGTCGTCTCCCCCGCCGAGCGAGCCGACCGCGGCCACCACGACGGCGACCACCGCGAGGGCGATGACGATCAGGCGGCCGCGCATCGGTTGGGGCGAACGTTATTGCTCGCCGAGCACGACCCGCTCCGCCACGTCGCGCGCGCGCTCGACGAGCGCGGCGACCTCGTCGCGCGGCTGGCGCCACTTGCCGAGCACGTAGCCGGCGACGACGTCGGGGTCGGTCGACTCGGGCCGCCCGACGCCGACGCGCACGCGGGCAAAGTCGGGCGAGCCCAGCTCGCGGCGCAGCGACTTGAGCCCGTTGTGGCCGGCCAGGCCGCCCCCGACGCGCGTGCGCACGTCGCCGAAGGGGAGGTCGATCTCGTCGTGGATGACCAGCACGCGGTCGAGATCGACCTTGAAGGCCCCGCGTGCGGGACCGGCCGAGCGGCCCGCCTCGTTCATGTAGGTCTGGGGCAGCAGGACGGCGACCCGCGGGCCACCCGGGCCCGTGCGCCCCTCGGTCACCAGGCCGTTGAACTTCTTCGACGCGCGCGGGAGATCCCACCGCGCCGCCAGCGCGTTGGCGACCTCGAAGCCGACGTTGTGGGGCGTTCCCGCGTAGCGGGTCCCCGGGTTGCCCAGGCCGACGATGACCCAGTCAACGCGGGAACTTCGTTCCCGTGTCGCGCTCGCCCGGAAGGGGTTGCGCATCAGTGGTCCCGGTCGCGGGTCCGGCGGCTCGGCGGGCGGCGTCCGGAATCCGTCGGACTCGCGGCCGGGGCCACTCCTACTCGGATTCGCCCTCGGCGGCGGCCTCGCCTTCGGGCGCCTCACCCTCGGCGGCCTCGCCCTCCGGCGCCTCCTCGCCCTCGCCGACGAGCTCGGTCTCGGTCTCGATCTCCGGCTCGGGCTCCTCCTCGATCCGCGGCGCCACGATCGTCGCGACCACGGTGTCGGGGTCGTCGAGCAGCTTGACCTTGGGCGGCGCCGCGACCTCGGCGAGCGTGACGGTGGCCCCGGCCTCCAGGCCGGAGGCGTCGAAGGTGATCGACTCGGGGATGTCGGTCGGCAGTGCCTCGACGTTGAGCTCGCGCACGACCTGCTCGAGGATGCCGCCCTCGACCACGCCGGGCGCCTCCTCGACGCCGACCAGGTCGAGCAGGACGGGCGCCTGGATGGCCTCGTCGAGGCGCACCCGCAGGAGGTCGACGTGAAGCGTCTCGCCGCGCACCGGGTGGCGCTGGGTGTCCTTGAGCACGGCGGGGGTGGTCTCGCCGTCGAGCGCGAGCTCGAGCACGGCGCCGGCGGCGTGCAGCGCGTGGCGCAGCTCGCGCGCGTCGACGTCGAAGGCGACCGCCTCGCCGGTGCCGCCGTAGAGGACCCCGGGCACGCGCCCGCTGCGGCGCAGTCGGCGCATCGCCCGCGAGCCGGACGTCTGGCGCGGGGCGGCGTTCAGGCGGGTGCCCTGGCTAGCCATGCGGCGGTCGATGGTAGCGAGCGAGCCTCACCGAGCGCAGCTGGGGCGTGGTCGTGAACGCCTTCTGGACGTCGAAGTACGCCGGCTTGAGCCTGCCGTCGAACGCGATCAGCCCCTTCTCGTGGATCGGCGGGTCGGGGTGCGGGTTGCCGCCGTCCCAGTCGGGCCGGACCCGGAACTCCTGGATCGCCCAGTACAGCGCGCCGTTGAGCCACGGCTTGGAGGCGTAGACGCCCAGGTGGTAGTTGATGAAGTCGTCCTGGAAGGCGTAGGTGCCCTTCTCCTCGACCGGCCCGTCGCGGTTGGCCTCGGCGCCGAACTCGCTGACGAAGATCGCCTTCTGCGGATAGCACTGGTGCACCGACTCCAGCCAGTCGGACAGCAGGGTGCGGTCGGCGATCTGCCCGTTGGGGCCCGGGTACCAGCCGAAGTAGTCGTTGACGCCGATGACGTCGAGCGGCGCGTACTCGCTCTGGCATCCGGCCGCGGGATAGCCGGCGACGGCGAGGCCGACGGGCCGCGTCGGGTCGAGCGCGTGCGCCGTGCGGACGGCCCTGGCGATGTAGTAGCCCTGGACCGGGCCCGGCCGCGCGCTGAGCTCGTTGCCGATCGACCACACGACGATCGACGGGTGGTTGCCGTTGATGAGGATGTTGTCGCGCAGCTCCTTGGCGGCGAGCTCGCGCACGAGCCGCTGCTTGAGGTACCGCGTGCGCACCGCGTAGACCGGGATCTCGGACCAGAGCAGGATCCCGAGCTCGTCGGCGCGCTCCTGCGTGTAGGGGTGCAGCGGGTAGTGCGAGCGGATCATCGTCGCGCCGAGCTGCTTGATCCACTGCAGGTGCTGGTCGCGCGTGCGGTTGTCGATCGCGAAGCCCAGCTGCGGCGAGTCCTCGTGGTAGCCGACGCCGCGCACGTTGAGCGCCTTGCCGTTGAGCAGGATGTGCCCGTCGACCAGCTTGATCGAGCGGATCCCGGTCTCCACGTAGTAGCCGGCGACGGTGTCCTTCTTGATCGTCGCCCGCAGGCGGACCTTGTAGAGGTTGGGCTGGCCGATCGACCACAGCCGCGGGTGGGGCACGGCGATCGAGCGCACATAGGTCGCGAAGCGCTTGGGTCCGATCGCCGCGGTGCCGAGCGACAGCCGCCTCGCGCCGAAGGTGGTCACCAGCCGCACGCGCTGCGGGCTGGCGGAGTAGTTGCGCACCGTCACGCGGAAGCCGACCGTGGCCGCGCACGTCGAGCACGGCAGGTTCGGCTGGACCTGGACCGTCGAGAAGTCGATGCGGTCGATCCGCCGCAGGTAGACCTCGCGCAGCAGCCCGCCGTAGTTCCACCAGCCGCCCGTCGGCTGGCCCTTCGGGTTGAGGTTGGAGGGCGGGAAGTCGGTCGGCCGGCGGCGGTTGTCGACGCGGATGACCAGGCGGTTGGTCAGCCCGCGGCGCAGCAGGCTGGCGGGCAGGCGCAGCTCGAAGGGCAGGTAGGCGCCGCGGTTGGTGCCCAGCGGCTTGCCGTTGAGCCAGACCTTCGAGCGGTAGTTGACCGACTCGAAGCGCACGATCCAGAACAGCCGGCGCGCGCCGGCGGGCAGCTTGAAGTCCTTGCGGTACCAGCCGACGGTGCCCGCGAAGGACTCCATGCTCTCGTCGCGTGCGTTCCACGCGTTGGGCACGGTCGTCCGCGTCCAGCCGAGGTCGGTGGCCTGCTTCTGGAACCCCTGCGCGATCCCGACGGCCGTCGGGTCCAGCCGGAACAGCCACGTCCCG
>DASXRF010000474.1:0-1951 GCA_036506755.1 Solirubrobacteraceae bacterium
GGCGCCACGTCGCTGCCCGGTCGGCCGGCGCGCTCGCCTCGCCGAAGAGCTCGGGGTCATAGCCGTTGCCGACGACCGTGCAGCGGGCGGGGTCGATGTCCAGCAGGTCGCGTGCGCGCTCGACCTGCGTCTCCGAGAGCAGGACCAGGCGCGAGCACGTTCGCGCCCAGTCGCGCATGCGCTCCTCCCAGCGCCGCGCGTGGGTCCAAGCCTGCGGCGGGCCGTCGGCGATGCGCTCGAGCATGAGCAGCTCGGTGCCGTGCAGGTGGCCGACGACCGGGACGTCGGGCGCCACGCGGCGGGCCGCCTCGTTGATCGGGGTGAGGTGGTGGAGGTGCAGGACGTCGGCGTCGGCGGCGCCGGCTGCGTCGAGCGCGCGCGCCCAGGCGTCGACCTGGCGGCGGAACGCGCGGTCGTCGAGCGAGGCGAAGACGCGGTCGGGCGCGTCGCGGCGGTCCTCGTAGGACGGGTGCATCGGCGGAGCGCCGCCGGGCGGGTCGAGCGGGTCGCTCGCGGCGAGGGCGGCGCTGAAGTCGACCTCGCGCACGTCGAGGCCGCGGTAGAAGCGCCGGGCGTCGCCGTGCCCGCCGGCGTCGCGGCGCGAGCCGGACACGATCGTGACGTCCCACCCCTCGCCGGGCAGCCGCGTGGCGAGCGAGCGCAGGACGTGCGCCGACCCCCCACGCGGGAAGAAGATCGAGGCGGAGACGACCCGGCGAGGCACCGGCCGCCGATGTTACGGGCTGGTTACCGGCTGCGGAACACCAATGCGGTGCTCACTGCGCGGCCGCCCGCCAGCACGACGCCGTGCTCCTCGCGCGGGACGTTGCGCAGCGCGCCGCCGCAGACCAGCGAGGTCGAGCCCCCGCCGTCGAGGTTGAGCGCGTGCTCGGCGCCGAGCGCGGCCAGCGCCTCGGCCAGCTCGCGCAGCGTCAGGCCGGCCTCGTCGTCGGCGCGCCCGTCGCAGGCGACCGCGAGCAGCGCGCGGCGCGTCATCCCGATCGCCGCGCGCGGGTAGCGCCCGGCCGTGATGTCGGAGTCGAACTGGCCGGCGCCCGCCGAGAAGCCCTCGGCGTCGTGCCCGTCGTCGACGACCGGCACGCCGCCGCGGACGAGCAGCGGGCCGGCCTGGAGCAGGTCGCCGCGCGGCGAGGCGGGCAGCTCGTGGCGGCGGGCGATCGTCAGCTCGGCCCGGTGCGCGTGCAGGCATGCGCGCAGGCCGTCCCACGGGCTCTCGAAGGGCGTCGAGGCGCGGACAAGCCCTCGCGTGCGCAGCTCGCCCAGCGGCGTGCCGTGCGGGCGCACGAAGAAGCCGCCGACGAGCGCCTCGGCGACGCCGTTGGCCCGGCACCAGGCCTCGAGCGGCTCGGGCCGGGCGAGGCGGACGACGCGCACCGCCGTGCCCGGCCGGTCGTAGCGGGCGACGTGGACGGTCGTGGCCGCCCCGTCGGCGAGGCGCAGCCGCGTGCGCTCGACGTGCGCGGGGAGCGCCGGCTGGGCGGGGCGGAGCGCACGTTGGGGGCGTCCCGGCATCTCGAGGGGCGAAGGTAGGTGTCCTGACGGTGGCCGGCGTGAACAACCGGTGACCGCGTTTTCGGCTGCAAGCGCCCGGAATTGAGCTAGCGCTTCGCGCGGTTGCGCTTGCGCTGGGCGCGCGCCGCCTTCGCCTTGGCGCGCGCGCGGGCGTGGCGCTGCGGCGAATGCGTGCCCGTCGGCTGCGAGACGCGCTCCTCGACCGGCGCGCGCCGGCGGGCGTCGCGCACGATCAGCCAGCCCATGCCGAAGAGCACGATCGCGCCCGTGCCGTAGATCAGGATGTCCCCGAGGGTCCCGAGACCGCCGCCGTCGTCCTGGGCGGTGTTGGCGGTCGTCTGGATCGGGATCGTGCTCGTGTCCGGCGGCGCCTGGGGCAGCGGCGCGAACGGGTTGTCCTGGGCGAGCGCCGAGGGCG
>DASXRF010000475.1:0-9654 GCA_036506755.1 Solirubrobacteraceae bacterium
CGCGTGTGCTCTGCGCCCGGGCGCTCAGGGAGGCCGCCGGACTGACGTAACGTAAGGCGGTATGGACTGGACGTCGGTCGGCGAGGTGCGCGAGGCCCTCGGGCGCGAGCGCTACCTCGCCGACGAGGCGTTGTCCACGGCGCTCTTCCTCGCCGGCGCGATCGAGCAGCCGCTGCTGCTCGAGGGCGAGGCCGGCGTCGGCAAGACCGAGGTCGCGCGGGCCGCGGCGAGCGCCCGCGGCGCGCGGCTCGTACGCCTGCAGTGCCACGAGGGCATCGACGTCCACCACGCGCTCTACGACTGGGACTGGTCGCGCCAGCTGCTGGCCCTGCGCGCCGCCGAGCACGGGCGTCCCGCGCCGCAGCTGTACTCGCGCGAGTTCCTCGTGCGCCGCCCGCTGCTCGAGGCGCTCGAGGCCGACGACGACGTCGTGCTCCTGATCGACGAGGTCGACCGCGCCGACGACGCGTTCGAGGCCTTCCTGCTCGAGTTCCTGTCCGACTTCGCGGTCTCGATCCCGGAGCTCGGGACGGTGACCGCGCGGCGCCGGCCGCTCGTCGTGCTGACGTCGAACCGCACGCGCGAGCTGCACGACGCGCTCAAGCGCCGCTGCCTGTACCACTGGATCGACTACCCGACGCCCGAGCGCGAGGCGCAGATCGTCCGCGCGCGGCTGCCGGGCGTGCCGGAGGCGGTCGCCGAGCGCGTCTGCGCGGCGGTCGCCCGGCTGCGCGGCACCGAGCTGTACAAGCTGCCCGGCGTGGGGGAGACGATCGCCTGGGCGCGCGCGCTCCTCGCACTTGGCACGGATGACCTCGAGGCGACGCTTGGCGTGGCGCTCAAGGTGCGCGAGGATCTCGACCGCGTGCGCGCGGAGGGGGTGCTCGCGGGTGCCTGAGCCTTCCGCTCGCGGCGGAAGCGGTGGCGTGGGGCCGGTCGCTCATTCGGCCGAAGACCGGCCGGTGCCGGCGGTGGCCGCCCTCACCGCCGGCGCGCCATCGCCGCTGCGGGGCCTCACGTCGCTCGCCGCCCGCCTGCGGGAGCGCGGCATCCGCGCCGGGCTGGGCGAGCTGCTCGTCGCGCACCGGGCGCTGGACGCCGTGGACGCCGGCGACCCGGCGCAGGCGCGCCTGGCGCTGCGCGCCGCGCTGTGCGCGCGCCGCGAGGACCTCGCGGCCTTCGACGCCGCGTGGGCGGCGTGGCTCGACGAGGCGCGGCCGAGCCCGCTCGACGATCCGGCCGTGCAGATGACCGTCCCGCACGTCGCCGTTCCGGGCGGGTCCGAGGCCGAGGCGCCGGGCAGGCAACCGGTCCCGCGCCCCGCGGCGTGGAGCGCGGTGGAGCTGCTGCGCGAGCGCGACTTCGCCGCCATGAGCGACGCCGAGCGGGCGGTCGCGCGCCGCCTGCTCGCCCGCCTGGCCCAGCACGGGCCGACCCGGCGCAGCCGCCGCCTGAAGCCCTCGGGCCGCCGCCGCGGACGGCCCGACCACCGCCGGACGGTCCGCGCCGCGCTGCGCCACGGCGGCGAGCCGCTCGACCGCCGCTGGCACGCGCCCGCGCGGCGCGAGCGCCCGCTCGTGCTCGTCCTCGACGTCTCGGGCTCGATGGCCCCCTATGCGCGGATGCTGCTGCACTACGTGCACGCGGCGGTCGCCGCGCGCCGGCGCGTCGAGGCCTTCGCCTTCGGCACGCGGCTGACGCGCATCACGCGAGAGCTGCGCGGCCGCGACCCCGAGCCGGCGCTCGCGCGCGCCGCCGCCGCCGCCAAGGACTGGTCGGGCGGCACGCGCATCGGCGAGGCGCTGGCCGCGCTGAACCGCGAGCACGGGCGGCGCGTCGGCCGCGGCGCGGTGGTCGTCGTGCTCTCCGACGGCTGGGACCGCGGCGACCCCGACCGCCTGGCCGCGGAGATGGCGCGGCTGTCGCGCACCGCGCACCGGCTCGTGTGGCTCAACCCGCTCAAGGCCGACCCGCGCTACGAGCCGCTCGCCCGCGGGATGGCGGCGGCGCTCCCCCATGTCGACGACTTCCTGTCGGGCCACTCCGTCGCCTCGCTCGAGGAGCTGGCCGATCTGCTGCAAGGAGGGATGGAATGAAGGACGTGCTGCAGGACGTGGACGCCTGGGTCGCCCGCGGCGACCGCGTGGCGCTGGCCACCGTGGTCGGCGTCCAGCGGTCCGCGCCGCGCCCGCCCGGCGCGAAGATGGCGGTCAACGACCGCGGCGAGGTCAGCGGCGCGGTGTCGGGCGGCTGCGTCGAGGGCGCTGTCGTCGAGGTTGCCGAGGAGGTGCTGCGCGGCGCCGAGCCGCGGCTGCTGCACTTCGGCATCGCCGACAGCGACGCCTGGGACGTCGGGCTGCCGTGCGGCGGCGAGATCGACGTCTACGTCGAGACGTACGAGCCTTGAACGGGTCACTGCTTCGCAGTGCCTTCAGCGCGAACTTCGTTCGCGCGGGCGTGGTGGCAGCATGAGCGCCCAGAGCGATTTCGCCGCTCTCGCCCGCGACGGCGGCCGTGGCGCGCTCGTCACCGTGCTGCGCGGGCCGGGCGCGGGCGCGAAGCTGCTCGCGCGCGCCGACGGGTCGGCCGACGGCTCGCTGGGGGCGCTGACCGACGCCGCGCTGCGCCACGCCGACGAGCTGATGTGGGCCGAGCGCTCGGAGGCGCGCGAGGAGGGCGATGCGCTGCTCTTCGTCGACGTGACGTTCCCGGCGCCGCGGCTGATCGTCTTCGGCGCCGTCGACTACGCCGCGTCGCTGGTGCGCCTGGCGCGGGCGATCGGCTGGCGGCCCTACGTGGTCGACCCCCGCTCGCGCTTCGCCACCGCGGAGCGCCTCCCCGAGGCCGAGGACATCGTCGTCGCCTGGCCCGACGAGGCCTTCCGGCGCCTGGGCGGCATCGACCGGGCGACGTCGATCGCCGTGCTCACCCACGACCCCAAGCTCGACGACGCGGCGCTGACGATCGCCCTGCGCTCGGACGCCGCCTACGTCGGCGCGATGGGCTCGCGACGCGCGCAGGCGGCGCGCCGGGAGCGGCTGCTCGCCGCCGGCCTGACCGACGAGGACCTCGAGCGCCTGGCCGCGCCGGTCGGCCTCGACCTCGGCGCGACGAGCTCGGAGGAGACGGCGCTGTCGATCCTCGCCGAGGTCGTCGCCGTCCGCCACGGGCGCGAGGGCGGCCGGCTCGGGCGCGCCGGCGGGCGGATCCACGAGGTCGGCGCTTGATCGGCGGCATCGTCCTGGCGGCGGGGGAGGGCAGCCGGTTCGGCGGCCCCAAGCAGCTCGCGCAGCTCGGCGGGCGCCCGCTCGTCGAGCACGCGGCGGCCGCCCTGCGCGCGGCCTGCGACCGCGTCGTGGTCGTCCTGGGCGCCCACGCGGACGACGTCCGCGCGGCGGCGCGGCTGGACGACGTCGTCGTCTGCCCCGACTGGGCGCAGGGGACGTTCGCCTCGCTGCGCTGCGGGCTGGCGGCCCTGGGCGACGCGCCCGACGCCGTCGTCGTGGCCCTCGGCGACCAGCCCTCGCTGTCGCGCGAGCGCATCGACGCGGTCCTCGCTGTGGGCGCGCCGATCGCGAGGGCGACGGACCACGGGGCGCCGAGCCACCCGGTGGTCATCCGCCGCGGCGCCCGCGTCACGCCCGAGGCCCTGCGCGCGGCCGCCGGGGTCGAGCTCGGCCCGCTCGCCGACGTCGACACGCGCGAGCACCTCGAGGCGCTCCAGGGCTAGTGCTAGTCGGCGCGCCCACCAGTGGCCGCCTACAACCTTCGTCGAATCGGCTCGGCAGGGCGCGAGCGACCGTCGATGCTTCCCTGTCTATGCCGGTCGATCTCGTCGAGCCGATACCCACGGCGGCTCCTGTCGACCGTTGCGCGATCCTCGTCGTCGAGGACGACCCCGACCACGCTCGCCTGACCGCCGCCCAGCTGGGCGCCGACCGTCCAGGCGGCGCCTACGAGCTCTGCCACGCTCCGACGATCGCCGACGGCGTCGCCCGCCTGCTCGAGCGGCCCTTCGCCTGCGTGCTGCTCGACCTCAACCTGCCCGACGCCCGCGGCCTCGAGGCCCTGGGCCACGTGCGGACGGCCGCGCTGGACGTCCCCGTCCTCGTCCTCACCGGCTCCGACGACCACGCGCTCGCCCTGGCGGCGGTCCGCGAGGGGGCCCAGGACGTGCTCGTCAAGCGGCGCGTCGACGAGCACACCCTGCGCCGCGCGGTCGCGCTGGCCATCGAGCGCAAGCGCGTCGAGTCGCGCCTGGCCCACCGGGCGATGCACGACGACCTCACCGGCCTGCCCAACCGCGCGCTGTTCCTCGACCGCCTCGGCCAGGCCCTCTCGCGGCTCGGCCGCCACGCGACCACGCTGGCCGTGCTGTTCCTCGACCTCGACCGCTTCAAGGCGATCAACGACGCCCTCGGCCACGCCGCCGGCGACGAGTTGCTGCGCGCGGTCGCCACGCGCCTGGCGAGCGTGCTGCGGGCGGGCGACACGGCCGCGCGCCTCGGCGGCGACGAGTTCGCCGTCCTGTGCGAGGACGTCGCCGGCGAGCGCCACGCGGTTGGCGTCGCCGAGCGCGTCGCCGAGGCGCTGCGCGCGCCGTTCCCGCTCGGCGGCGACGAGATCCACGTCCGCTCGAGCGTCGGCATCGCGCTGGCCACGCTGGGGAACGAGGACCCCGACGCGCTGGTTCGCGAGGCCGACGCCGCGATGTACCGCGCGAAGGAGCGTGGCGGCGGCGTCTACGAGGTCTTCGACGACGGCATGCGCGCGCGGACGGCGCGCCGCCACCAGACCGAGGTCGCGCTGCGCCGCGCGATCGAGCGCGGCGAGCTCGCGCTGCGCTTCCTGCCCCAGGTCGAGCTGGCCGGCGGCACGATCTGCGGCGCCGAGGCCCTCGTGCGCTGGGACCATCCCGAGCGCGGCCTGGTCGATCCCGCCGAGTTCATCGCCACGGCCGAGGACACGGGGCTGATCGTGCCGATGGGAGCCTGGGTGCTCGAGCAGGCGTGCCGCCAGGCGCTGCGCTGGCCGGGCCTGATCACGGCGGTCAACCTCTCGCCGCGCCAGTCCGCCCATCCCGACCTGATCGAAGCGGTGGCCGGCGCGCTGGATCGCACCGGCGTCGACCCCGCGACGATCCTGCTCGAGATCGTGGAGCGCGCGGTCAGCGATGATCTGGAAGCCGGAGCGGCCACGCTCCGGCGCCTCGCGGCCCTCGGCGTGCGCCTGGCCCTCGACGACTTCGGCACCGGCCCGTCGTCGCTGCGCGCGCTGCAGCGCCTGCCGGTGGGCGACGTCAAGCTCGACCGCTCGCTCGTCGCGCGCCTCCCGGGCGACCCGCAGGCCGGGGCGCTGTTGGCGGCCATCGTGTCGCTCGCCCACGCCCTGGGGTTGCGGATCGCCGCCGAGGGCGTCGAGACCGCCGTGCAGGCCGACGCGCTGCGCGCGCTGGGCTGCGATCTGGCCCAGGGCTTCTACTTCCACCGCCCGCTGGCGGCCGCAGAGCTCGAGGCGCTGGTCTCGGATTAAGACGCGCCGTCGCGGAGGCGGGAGTAGAGTCGATCATTCGATCCCGAGCAAGGACGAGTGGGTCGTTGTTGTCCGAACCGGTGCGCCGCGTCGAGGAGGAGCTGCGCCGTAGTGAGGCACGCCAGGTGGCCATCGCCCGCCTGGGGCGTCTCGTCCACGCTGCGCGCGACCCCGCGGCCCTGATGGACGAGGCGGCCGGGGTTGCCGCCGAGGCGCTGGACGCGGAGTGGACGGGCGTCCTCGAGGTCGGCGAGCGCGGCGAGCTGAGCTTGCGCCCCAGCTCCGACGCCTCCGCGAGCGAGCCGGCGGCCGTCGATGCGCTCGCCCGCCGGGCGCTCGGCTCGGACGAGCCGGTGGTCGTCACCGACCTGACGACCGACGACCGCCTGCCCGCGGCGGGCTCCGAGGGCGGCAGCGGCGTGGCCACGGCCATCCGCTATCGCGGACGCTCGTATGGCGTGCTCGCGGCCTGGTCCTCGCAGCGCACGATGTTCTCCGACGAGGACGCCCGCCTGCTGCGCGCGGCGGCCAATGTCCTGGCCGAGGCGCTCGAGCTGGCGCGCTCGGAGCGCGAGCAGCGCCGCCTGGGGACCGCGCTGGAGTCCGAGCGCACGCGGCTGCGGGCGATCGTCGAGAGCATCCCGGCCGGGGTGGTGCTGGCCGAGGCGCCGGCCGGCCGGATCACGGTCGCCAACCGCCACGTCAGCGCGATCCTGCGCCGGGACAACACGCCGCACACCGCGTTCGGGCTGTTGAAGCCCGACCACACGTTCCATCCCGACGGCCGTCAGTACGTGGGCGAGGAGCTGCCGCTCGTGCGCTCGATCGCGCGAGGCGAGGTGATCACCGGCGAGGAGGTCGACGTGGTCCTCGGCGACGGGACCCGGGCGACGCTGAGCGTGAGCTCGGCGCCGGTGCGCGACCTGCTGGGCAACATCGTCGCCGCCGTCGCGACGTTCTTCGACGTCACCGCCCGCAAGGAGGCGCAGGACTCGCTGCAGCTGCACCGGGCGCTGCTGGAAGCGCAGGGCGAGGCGTCGATCGAGGGCATCCTCGTCGTCTCGCCCGACGGACGCATCGTCTCGTTCAACCGGCGCTTCGTGGAGCTGTGGAACATCCCCGAGGACGTGCTCGCGACTGGGTCCGACGAGGCGGCGCTGAGCTCCGTGACCGAGCAGCTCGCCGACCCCGGGGGGTTCATCGCGCGCGTGCGCTACCTGTACGAGCACCCCGAGGACAGCGCCAGCGACGAGATCGGGTTCCGCGACGGGCGGACGTTCGACCGCTACACGACGCCGCTCGTCGGCGAGGGCGGTGAGCCGTACGGCAGGATCTGGTTCTTCCGCGACATCACGGAGCGCAAGCGCGCCGAGGAGCGCCAGCGCTTCCTGGCCGAGACGAGCGCGGGGCTCGAGGCCGCGCTCGACCTCCCCACGGTGGTCGAGAGCGTCTGCGAGGCCTGCGTGCCCTTCCTCGCCGACTTCTGCGAGATCAACCTCGTCCAGGCGGACGGTGCGATCGCGCGCCTGGGCAACCGGGCCGCCGACCGGGCGGGGGTCAGCCGCGCGATCGAGCGCGAGCCGATCGACCCGCGCGGCGAGCACCCGGTCGCCGTCGCGGTGCGCACCGGTCAGCTGAGATCGTTCGACGCCCTGCCGCCCGCGGGGGTGATCGGCGCGCGCGAGCGCGAGGCCGCGCTGCGCCTCGGCGTGCGCGGGGGGATCGTGGCGCCGCTGCGCGCGCGCGGCCGCACGGTCGGCGCGCTGGCGCTCGGCCACACGGGCGCGGTCCCGGGCGGCGAGGACGTCGAGCTGGCAGGCGAGGTCGCGCGCCGCGCCGCGCTGGCCATCGACAACGTCCTGCTCTACGAGCGCGAGCGCAACGTCGCCGAGACCCTGCAGCGCAGCCTGCTCCCGCAGGAGCTCCCCCAGCCGCCGGGGCTCGCGCTGGCCGCGCGCTACCTGCCCGGCGGGCGGGGGATCGAGGTGGGCGGCGACTGGTACGACGCCATCCCGCTGCCCGACGGCGGCACCGCGCTGGTCATCGGCGACGTCGTCGGGCGCGGCCTGCGCGCGGCGTCGGTGATGGGCCACCTGCGCAACGTCGCCCGCGTCTACGCGCTCGACGGCACCCCGCCGGCGCGCGCGGCGGCGGCGATGAACCGGCTGGTGGAGACCATCGGCCAGGGCGAGATGGCGACGATGCTCTACGCCGTCCTGGAGCCCGATCTGACGACGCTGCGCCTGGCCAGCGCCGGGCACCCGCCGCCGCTGGTCGTGCACGCCGACGGGCACGTGGAGTACCTCGAGGGCGGCCGGTCGCTGCCCTTCGGCGCGATGTCGCACATCGTCTACGACGAGTCGAGCAGCAAGCTCGAGCCAGGCGCGACGCTGCTGCTGTACACCGACGGCCTGATCGAGCGCCGCGGCGAGCCGCTCGAGGCAGGGCTGGAGCGGCTGGCCGGCATCGCCAGGCGGGCCGGCGACGAAGTCGAGGGCTTCTGCGACCACGTCCTCAGCGCCCTCGCCGACGGCCACGAGGCGGCCGACGACGTCGCCCTGCTCGCGGTGCGGGTGCTCCCGCCCGAGGCCGGCGCCCTGCACCTGCGCCTGCCGGCCGACCCGGCCGCGCTGGCCGCGCTGCGCCAGTCGCTCGTGCACTGGCTGCGCCAGGCGCACGCCTCCGATCAGGAGATCTTCGAGATCGTGTTCGCGTGCAACGAGGCCGCGGCCAACGCGATCGAGCACGCCTACGGGCTCGAGCAGGGCAGCTTCGAGTTCGAGGCGCACATGGAGGGCGACGAGATGGTCGCGTGCGTGCGTGACTTCGGCCGCTGGCGCCCGGCGCGCGGACAGCACCGCGGGCGCGGCCTGGAGCTCATGGATCGCATGATGGACTCCACCGAGGTGCACCGACACGAGCGCGGCACCGAGGTCCGGCTGCGCCGGCGGCTGCGCGGCGGAGCCGCGCGGTGACCGGCCAGCTCGCGACGCTCTCGATGGCCGAATCCGACGGCGTCCCCGTGGCCAGCGTCACCGGTGAGATCGACCTCACCAACGTCGCCGAGCTCGGCGAGCGCATCGCGCGCGGCGTGCCCAACGGCGCGCTCGGACTCGTCGTCGACCTCGAGCGCACGAGCTTCCTCGACAGCGCCGGCCTGCGGCTGCTGTTCCAGCTGGCGCGGCGCCTGGAACGGCGCGGCCAGCAGCTGCGGATCGCCGTGCCCGACAACGCGGTGATCCGCAAGGCCCTCGACGTCGCCGAGGTGCCGCGGGTCGCCGTGGTGAACGGGAGCGTCCACGACGCGGTTGCCGACCTGCTCGCTCAGTCGGCGGGCACCTCGGGACCGGCGCCGCCGTCCGGCCAGACGCCGAAGCCCGCGCGGTAGTCGCCGTCGGCGTCCCAGAACTCGACCGACGCCTCGCGGTCGGGGTCGGGGCCCACGGCCAGCAGCGCCCGCAGGTGGCCGGCGGCGTCCCACACGTGCACGCCGGCCGGCCCGTCCGGGCGGTCGAGCGCGCTCAGCCGGCGGCGGCGCTCGTGGTCCCAGATCTCCAGCGAGGCCGAGCCGTCGGCCCAGGAGCCGGCGCTGACGCGCCGGACCCCGTCGGCGTCCGCGACGCGCAGCGACGCCGAGTCGTCGCTCCACTCGCCGAGCGCCACCCGCGAGCGGCCGGCCGGGTCGCGCAGCTCCAGCGACGTGTCCTCGCGCGCCGAGAGCAGCACGCGCGGGCGCCCGCTGGCGTCGCGCAGCTCCAGCCGCGCGGCGCCCTCGGCGCCGAGGGCGAGGCGCGCGCGCACGCGGCCCTCGTCGTCGAGCAGCTCGAGCGCGACGCGGCCCTCCTCGCCGCCGGCCAGGCGGGCGCGCACGCGCCCGTCGCCGTCGACGATCTCGAGCCCCTCGGCGCGCAGCGGCTCGCCGCTCATCCGGCTGCCGCCGCCCGCACGCGCGCCGAGAGCACGGCCGTCCACTTCTTCTCGCCGAAGCGCTCGGGGATGGCCGCCGCGCTGCGCTCGTGGTCGTACGCGACGCGGCGATGCTCGACGCGGCCGTCCTCGTGCACGACGGCCCACGCGGCGCGCGGGTCGCCGTCCAGCGGCATGCCGACGCTGCCCGGGTTG
>DASXRF010000476.1:0-1563 GCA_036506755.1 Solirubrobacteraceae bacterium
GTGACGATGCAGATGCCGGTCCGCGAGCCGTCCGAGACGATCGCGGCGAACGTCCCCTAAGGGGTCAGCCGACCAGCTCGACGGAGTCGATGCGCGCCTCGTCGCGCGGCTTGTCGCGCGCGTCGGTCTCGAGGCCCTCGATCTTGTCGACGACGTCCATGCCGGCCGTGACCTCGCCGAAGACGGTGTGCTTGCCGTCCAGCCACGGCGCCTCGCCGGTCGTCACGATGAAGAACTGCGAGCCGTTGGTGTTGGGCCCCGCGTTGGCCATCGCGATGGCGCCGCGGACGACCTTGTGGTCGTTGATCTCGTCCTCGAACGTGTAGCCCGGGCCGCCGGTCCCCGTGCCGGTCGGGTCGCCGCCCTGGATCATGAAGTCGTGGATCACGCGGTGGAAGATCACCCCGTCGTAGAAGCCCTTGCCGGCCAGGTCGGTGAAGTTCGACACGGTCTTCGGCGCGTCTTCGTCGAAGAAGCTCAGCTCGATGTCGCCGTGGTTGGTGTGGAGCGTCGCCTTGCTCATGGGGCGCGACCCTACAGACCGGGCGGGTGGCGGGCCGTGAAGCCGCTGATCGACCGCACGCTACGCGCGGGCTGCCAGCGCGAGCCCGACTGCCGCAGCCCGACCGTGTCGAAGCGCGCGCCGCCGACGACCATGAACGCGTGGCCGGCGTTGGCGTAGATCGTCACCCACCTGCCCCGGCCGGGCTTGCCGAAGTGCGCCAGGCCGGTCGAGTCCAGCGGCGAGTCGAGGTAGCCGGCATTGGCCAGGGCGAAGGACACCGACCCCGAGCAGTCGTAGGCCGAGTCGACCCACAGCCCCTCGCCGCCGCCGTGGCCGCCGCCGTAGACGTAGGGCAGGCGCGCGACCTGGTTGGCGGCGGCGACGATGCGCTGCAGGCGCTCCGGGGCGTCGGGCGGGGCCGCCGCCAGGCCGCCGCTCAGGGCCACCGTCCGCGCGGCGGCCGGGTCGGCGCCGCCCGCCTGGCCGTAGAGCTCGCGCAGCTGGGCGCGGATCTCGGCGTCGCTCGGCGCGCCGGGCGAGACGCCGCCGGCGGCGGAGGCGGCCGGCGCCGCGGGGGTCACGCGCGCCGGCGCGGCCGCGGCGCGATGGCGCGGGCGGTGAGGCCGCGGCGCCCGCGGCGGCGCCGCCGGCACGCGCGGGATGAACGGCGCGCGCGGGAACGACCACGCGCGCAGGCGGTGCGCCGGGCGCTCCTCGCGCGTAGCGCAGCCGCCGAGCAGCGCAGCGCAGAGCATGGTCAGGGCGGCGGTCCTACGCACCGGCGTATGGGTAGCAAGCGGGCGCCCGCCGCACGCCGATGGTGGCGGGGCCGGAGCGCTCGCCGTCAGCCGGCGGCGCGCGCCGGCTCGAGCCGCAGCTCGACGCCCTTGACGATCGTGCCGTCGACACACTCGATGACGCGCTCCAGGTCGGAGGCGGGCACCGAGAGGATCGCGAAGCGCTCGAGCAGCTTGACGTCGCGGATCGCCTCGCCGTCGAGCCCGGTCTCCTCGGTGAGCGCGTGCACGAGGTCGGCGACCTCGAAGCCGGCGGCGCGC
>DASXRF010000477.1:0-3898 GCA_036506755.1 Solirubrobacteraceae bacterium
CAGATCGAGGACACCAGGAGCGACTGGGAGGCGGTCAAGCAGGACACGTCCGTGCCGACCGCCGCAGGGGACTGGGAGGACACCGAGCCGGACGACTCCACCGGCGAGGATCCCACCGGCTTCGACGACCCCGAGAGCCTCGAGCTCGACGACGAGGACCTCGCGGACGACGAGTTCGCCGACGAGGAAGACGACGACTACTGACCGCCGGCCCTAGGACGCGCCCGCGGGTCGCGTAAGCAGGATCCGGCGTCGGTTCGCCGGGTCCCGGCGCAGCGAGCCCGCGGCGAAGAGCCGGACCGCCTCGGGGAGCAGCCGGTGCTCGAGCGGGCGCAGCGCGGCGTGGACCGCCTCGGCGTCGGTCGCGTCCGGCAGGTCGATCGCCGCCTGCAGGATGATCGGGCCGGTGTCGACGCCCTCGTCGACGAGGTGGACGGTCACGCCGAAGACCTTGCAGCCGTAGTCGACGGCCTGCGCGATCGCCCCGATGCCCGGGAACGCCGGCAGCAGCGCCGGGTGGACGTTGATGACCGCGTCCGGGAACCGCGCGAGGAACCCGGGGCTGAGCAGCTGCATGTAGCCGGCCAGCACGACGAGCCGGGCGCCCCGCTCCGCGATCCAGCTCGCCATGGCCGCGTCGCGCTGCGCGCGATCGGCGTGGTCGGCGCGCGCGAAGACCGCGGTGGCCACGCCGCGCGCCCGCGCGCGCTCGAGCGCCGCGGCGCCGGGGTTGTCCGAGGCGACCGCGACGACCTCGGCCTCGCGGCCGTGGACGGTGTCGAGCAGCGCCTGGAGGTTCGTCCCCGCGCCCGAGGCGAGGACCGCGATGGGCAGCGGCGGGCGCGCCGGCGCAGCGGGGCCGCCCGAGGAGCCGGCGCCGGCGGCCTCGCCAAGCGCCTCGGCGCCGCCGCCGCCGCGCGAACGCGAACCGCGTGCGCCGGCCGGCTCGCCTCGCGACGCGCCGCTCACGCCGCCGGTGCGGCAGCCGCCTCGACGACGCGCAGCGTCGGGTACGCGCCGCCGGTCAGGCGCAGCCGGCCCGCCGCGACCAGCTCGTCGACGCGTCCGAGGACGTCGCCGGCGCGCAGGTGGGCGAACGAGCCGTAGGCGGCCAGGCCGTCGTAAGAGTTGCGCTGCATGCGCTTGGAGCGGCTGCCGCGGAGGATCTCGACGGTGCCGGTCCGCCCGACCGAGGGCGAGGCGGTGGCCACGACCTCCAGGATCGCGCCGTCGAGGTCGCGCGGCGCCCCGCGCGCCGCGCGGGAGGGCAGCGCCGTGCGGGGAGGCGGCGCCGGCGCGGCATCGGGGCGGCAGACGTCGCAGCACGCCACGCCGTCGCCCGCGGCCGGCGCCGCGGCGTCGCCGAAGTGGCGCAGGATCGCCTTGCGCCGGCAATCGGCGCCCTCGACGAACGCCCAGATCGAGCGGTACTGGCGCCATCGCACGCGCTCGGCCTCCGCGGCGCTGGCCCGGCACGCCGCCGCGGCGCGACCGTCGAACGGGCTCAGGAGCCGCCCGCGCAGCCGGTCGGGGGTCGACGGAGCCGGTTGGACCACCCCCGCGCGTGCGAGGTGCCCGACGATCGAGCGCACCGCCTCGTCGTCGTCGGCCACCGCGGTCAGGTCGTGCAGGCCGACGTCGTAGCGCCCCTCGACGGCGTCCGCCGCGAGTCGCGCGGCCACGCGCGCGACCGCCCGCTCGTCGACACGCGCGCGCTCGATGAAGAACACGTGCAGGCCCTTGTCGCGGCTCTCGGCGAACAGCAGCGCGCGAGCCGGGCGCCCGTCGCGCCCGGCGCGGCCCGCCTCCTGGTAGTAGGCCTCCAGCGAGCCGGGCACGCTCTCGTGGCACACGGTGCGCACGTCGGCCTTGTCGACGCCCATGCCGAACGCGTTGGTGGCCACCACGACCTCGACCTCGCCGTCCATGAAGCGCCGCTGCGCCTCCGCGCGCGCCTCGCGCCCCAGCCCGGCGTGGTACGCGAGCGCCTCGACCCCGAGCTCGCCCGTCAGCTCGGCCGCGAGCGCCTCGGCTCGCGCCCGCGTCCCCGCGTAGACGATCGCCGGCCGCGCGCCGGGCTCGGCCAGCGCCGCGGCGATCCGCGCGTGCTTCTCGAGCGTCGAGCGGCACGGCGCGACGGCGAAGGTGAGGTTGGGCCGGTCGAAGCCGGTCGTGACCCGCACCGGGTCGCGCAGGCCGAGCCGGCGCGCGATGTCCGACGCGACCTGCGGCGTCGCCGTGGCGGTCGACGCCATCAGCGCCCGCGCCCCGAGCGCGCGCGCCGCGTCGGCCAACCGGAAGTAGTCGGGCCGGAAGTCGTGGCCCCACTGCGAGACGCAGTGCGCCTCGTCGACCACGAACAGCCCGACCTCCGCGTCGCGCAGGCGGTCGAAGAACCCGCGCGCCGAGAAGCGCTCGGGCGCCACGTAGAGCAGCCGGACCTCGCCGGCGAGCGCGCGGTCGACCGCCCGCCGATTGGCCTCCGGGTCCTGCTGCGCGTTGACCAGCGCCGCGCGCCCGGGCGCCACGCGCTCGAGCGCCGCCACCTGGTCCTGCATCAGCGACACCAGGGGCGAGACGACCACGGTGAGGTCGTCTCGCACCAGCCCCGGCAGCTGGTAGCACAGCGACTTGCCCGCCCCCGTGGGCATGACGACCAGCGCGTCGCGGCCCGCGAGCGCCGCGCGCACGGCCGCCTCCTGGCCCGGCCGAAAGGCCATGAACCCGAACACCTCGCGCAGCGCTGCCTGGACGTCGATCACGCGCCGAACCGTACCGGCGCCTCCGGCGGCGACCGGCCCGCCGTGACGAAGTTGTGACTTATCGGGCGCGCACGAGCAGCTCGCCCCGCATGGAGGGGTGCACCGTGCAGCGGTACGCGATCCGCCCGGCGCGCACCGGCGTGAACTCGTAGCGCCCGTGCGGCGGGATCAGGCCCGAATGCATGCCCGGCGCGTCGCCCACGACGTCGTGCTCGACCTTGTCCTCGTTGGTCCAGACGATGATCTGGCTCGCACGCAGGCGCATGACCGTCGGCCGGAACGCGTAGCCGCGCACCGCGATGTCGATCTTGCCGCCCGACGGCTCCGCGGCGCCCGGAGACCCCTTGTCGGGCTCGACGTCCTGGGGCTCGGTCGCGCCCGGCGATGCCGCGCCCTTCTCGCCGCCCCCGCACCCGGCCGCCAGCAGCACGAGCCCGGCGACCAGCGCGCGGCGTGGGCCCACTACACGCGCGCAAGCGGCAGCACGCCCTCGAGGGCGAACTTGCCCGCGCCGTCCCCGTCGCCGCCCAGCGGGTACTCGCCCGAGAAGCAGGCGTCGCAGTGCGTCTCGCGCGACTGGCCGACGGCCTCGTAGACGCCCTCGAGCGAGAGGTAGTGCAGCGAGTCGCAGCCCAGCTCCTCGGCGACCTCCTCCACGGTGCGCCCGTGGGCGACCATCTCCTCGCGCGTGGACATGTCGATGCCGTAGTGGCACGGGTGCTTGATCGGCGGCGCCGAGATGCGCATGTGGATCTCCGCCGCGCCGGCGTCGCGCAGCATCTGGACGATCTGGCGCGTCGTGTTGCCGCGCACGATCGAGTCGTCGACGACGACGAGCCGCTTGCCGCCCACGATCTCGGGCAATGGGTTGAACTTCAGCCGCAGGCCGTGCTTGCGCAGCTCCTGGCCGGGCTGGATGAACGTGCGTGCCACGTAGCGGTTCTTGATCAGGCCGTCGTCCTGCGGAATCCCCGACGCCTTGGAATAGCCCGCGGCACCCGG
Organism: Solirubrobacteraceae bacterium; assembly: GCA_036506755.1. Classification (GTDB taxonomy): domain Bacteria; phylum Actinomycetota; class Thermoleophilia; order Solirubrobacterales; family Solirubrobacteraceae; genus DASXRF01. Next base: position 3,765 of record DASXRF010000477.1, read on the forward strand.
GTTCCCGGAGTCGGGCACCGGGATCACGACATCGGCCTCCATCGGGGCCTCGCGCCACAGGTTCTCGCCCATCTTGCGGCGCGACACCTGGGTCCGGTTGCCCTCGAGGCGCGAGTCGGGGCGGGCGAAGTAGA
>DASXRF010000478.1:0-10533 GCA_036506755.1 Solirubrobacteraceae bacterium
CCGCTCTCGCAGCGGACTCGATCGACGAACTTGCGACCGGTCTGGACGATCCGCTCGACCTTGTGCGGCCGGATCGTCCCATCGGCCCACATCGACATGATCTCGGGCACGCGCTTTCGATGCGCTTCGGAAAGCCGCATGCGCGTTCCGTCGGGCAGGGTCACCAGGGTCTGGGCTGACGCGCACTTGTTAAAGGAGTAGTCAGCAGACCTTTCGTTGGTCGCCCACAGGTGCTCGATGAGCTGCTCGCTCGTGCCGGACGCGCGGCAGCCCTCGACGAACTCCGGCTTGAGCTTCGCCATCGCCTCGCGATTCTTCTTGCCGATCGCCTTGCGCAGGTCGTCGGCCTTCGCGCCGCTGAAACCGGCGATGCTCTTGGCGATCTGCATCGCCTGCTCCTGGTAGAGGATCACGCCCTTCGTCGGGCCGATGATCGACTCCAGGCGCGGGTCGGGGATCGCCACCGACTCGGGCTCGCGCTTGCCGCGGGCGTACGTCCCGATCTGATCCATGGCGCCCGGCCGGTAGAGGGCGTTGAGTGCGACGAGGTCGTCGAACTCGGTCGGGCGGACCTTCTGCAGCGCCTCGCGCATGCCCTCGGACTCGAACTGGAAGACGCCCACCGAGTCGCCGCGCGCGAGCATCTCGTAGGTCTTCGCGTCGTCGAGCGGGAGGGTCGTCATGTCGGGGCGCACCCCGGTCGAGCGCTCGATGATGTCCAGCGCGTCCTCGATGACGTCGAGGTTGCGCAGGCCGAGGAAGTCCATCTTCAGCAGCCCGATCTCCTCGACGGGCTTCATCGAGAACTGCGTGACGGTCTTGAAGACGCGGTTGCCCTGCTCGTCCGTCGTGCCGGCGTCGGCCAGCTGGAGCGGGACGATGTCGGTCAGCGGGCGATCGGCGATGACGACCGCCGCGGCGTGGATCGAGGAGTTGCGGACGATGCCTTCCAGCCCGCGCGCGACGTCGACGATCTGGCGCGCGGTCGGGTCCTCGTCGTAGGCCTTCTTGAGCTCCTGGCCGGGCGCCAGGCACTCCTCGAAGCTCGGCGCGCGGCCCATGATCGGGTCGGGGATGAGCTTGGCCAGCCGGTCGCCGACGCCGTAGTCGTGGCCGAGCACGCGGGCGGCGTCGCGGGTGGCCGCGCGCGGGAACATCTTGCCGAAGGTGACGATCTGCGCCACCGACTCGCGCCCGTACTTCTCGGTGACGTAGCGCATCACGCGCTCGCGCCCGCGCACCGAGAAGTCGATGTCGATGTCGGGCATCGACACGCGCTCCGGGTTGAGGAAGCGCTCGAAGAGCAGGTCGTAGCGCAGGGGGTCGACGTCGGTGATCGACAGGCAGTAGGCGACGATCGAGCCGGCTGCGCTGCCGCGCCCCGGGCCGACGGCGATCCCGTTGGACTTCGCGTAGTTGACGAAGTCCCAGACGATCAGGAAGTAGGCGTTGAAGCCCATGCGGTCGATGACGCCCAGCTCCATGTCCGCGCGCTCGCGCGCCTCGGCGGGCACGGGGTCGCCGTAGCGCAGGCGCAGGCCCTGGTCGACCAGGTGGCGCAGGTAGGCGCCCTCGTCGCTGCCGTCGGGGGTTGGGTAGCGCGGGATGAGCTGCTTGCCGAGCTCGATCGAGACGTCGCAGCGCTCGGCGATGTCGATCGTCGACTGCAGCGCCTCCGGCCACTCGGCGAAGGCGCTCGCCATCTCGGCGTTGTCCTTGAGGTAGAACTCGTTGGTCTCGAAGGTCATCTTCGGCGCCTGCAGCGTCGACTTCGTCTGCACGCACAGCAGCGCCGTGTGGTGGGCGTGGTCCTCGCGGCGCAGGTAGTGGACGTCGGCGGTGGCGACGAGCGGGCGGCCGACGTCGCGGGCGATGCGCACGATGCCCTCGTTGGCCAGGTCCTGCTGGGCGATGCCGTTCTTCTGGACCTCGAAGAACACGTTGTCCGGGCCGAACGCGTTGAGGAGGTCGTCGGCGTGGGCGCGGGCGTCGGCGTCGCGGCCCTCGGCGAGGCGGCTGCAGAAGCGGCTCGCGAGGCAGCCGGTGAGGGCGATGACGCCGCTGCTGTGCGTGGCGATCTGCTCGAGGTCGACGGTGGGCTTGCCCCGGCTGAGCCCCTCGAGGAAGCCGGCGGAGCTGAGCTTGACGAGGTTGCGATAGCCCTCGTCGGTCTCGGCGAGCAGCGTGAGGTGGTTGCGCTCGACGCGCGCGCCGGGCGAGGCGGCCTTGGCGTGGTCGTCGACGAGGTAGATCTCGCAGCCGACGATCGGCTTGACGCCGTGCTTGCCCGCCGCCTTCGCGAGCTCGACGGCGCCGTTCATGACGCCGTGGTCGGTGAGCCCGAGCGCCGGCTGCTCGAAGGCGGCGGCCCGCGCGGCCAGCGCGTCGATCTTGCACGCGCCGTCGAGCAGCGAGTACTCGGAGTGGACGTGCAGATGGGCACAGGCAGGGGTTGTCACGAGGCCGTCAATGCTAGGCGCGGCACCGGACGGTCCGGTGGGGGCGCTCCCGCTCGTTGCGAGCGTTCAGTCGGCGTCGGGAATGCCCTGGGCGCGGTCGGTCCAGCGGTGCAGGAGCTCGACGGCCCGCGCGTCGCCGTGGATCAGCGCGCGCTCGCCGGGCGGCGGTGCGACGCGCGCCAGCAGCGCGACGAACGCGGCACGCCCGACGGTGACCGTCGCCGCGGGCGGTTCGGGCGGCGCGCCAGGGGCGGTGACGACAGGGGCGCCGTCGGCCACCGCGACGTGGTGGGTCGCGCCCGTCACGTCGTAGACGACCGCGAAGCGCTCGCCGGCCGTCCATGCGGGGTCGATCGCGGCGGCGAGCGCCCTGAGAACGAGGCCGGGCTCGAGCGGCAGGCCGAGCACGGCGAGCTCCGCGAGAGTGACGGGCGCGCGGCGCGCCTTGAGCAGCGGCTTGAGCCGGCGCTTGCGGCCGCTCGTCCGCGCACCCCGCAGCCGCCGTCCGGCGCCGCCGGCGACCAGCGGCGCGAGGGCGCCGGGCGGCCCCGCGACGCGGACCTCGACGTCCGGGTCGGGCGGCGTGGCGGGGGGCTGCGGCTCGACGCGTGCGACGCCCGCGCCCAGCTCGATGCGGAAGGCGCCGTCACCGTCGACGTCGAGCTCGTAGGTCAGCGCGCGATCGACCGTCGGGCGCTGGGCCGGGAGAAGCGCGGTGATGAGCCGGACCGCGGCGCGCGGCTCCTCGGCGGCGAGGCGCTCGAGCGCGCGGAGCAGCCACGGCGTCGGGCGCCTCGACCGAAGCGGCACGATCCGCGGGTGCAGCACCTCCGTGCCGGGCGCCGGCGCGGCGGCCGCGCGCCGGGCGGCCCGACGTGCGGCGGCGCGCTCGGCGGCGTCGCGCTGGGCGGCCGCGAGTTCCTCGGCGGCGCGATGCAGGGCGTACGTCGCTGGATCGGGATCTGGGGCGGGCTCGCGGGCGGGCGGAGCCGCGCCCGCGCCGCCACGCTCGACGACCGCATGCGCCCAGTCCGTCAGCGGCCCCTCGCCGCCGGTCGGCGCGTCCGGCGCCGGGGGCGCGGGTTCGTCGGCGGGCGGCTGCGGGCCGGCCGCGGCGGCGTCGTCGGCGGTCGGCGATGAGGGGCGGTCGGTCGGCGACTCGCCGAAGCGGTCCCCCGGGCGGTCGGGCGCGGGTGCCGGCGGCGCCGGAGCGTGCGGCTCCGCATCCGGACCGGCATCGGCGGGCCGCGCCGCCAGGCCCGGGTGCGGCGGCTCCGGTGCCGCCGACTCGAACGCGTCCGGCTCGACGACCCCGGACGCCGACCCGATGGCCGGCAGCTCGGGTTCGTCGGGCGCAGGCGCGGCCGGCCCAGGAGCGGGCGGCGCCGGCTCGACATCGGCCGACGGGATCTCGAAGGCCCCGGGCTCTACCGCCCCCGAGGCCGACTCGATCGACGGCACGTCCGGCTCGCCAGGCTCGGTCGGCCGCTCGAGCGCCTCGCGCTCGGTGCGCAGGCGGCGCTCGGCGTCCTCGAGGTTGCGGATCATCGCGCGCGCCTGGGCGTGGAGGTCCTCTCGCTCGCGGACGCGCTCGAGCTGCTCCTCGGCCGCGGCCAGGCGCGACTTCGCCCGCTCGAGCTCGGCGAGCCCCGTCTCGCTGGCCGCCGTGGCGCGGCGGCCCTCGCGCTCGGCGGCGAGCTCGCGCTCGGCGGCCGCCCGGGCCGCGCGCTCGCGCTCGAGCTCCGCGCGCAGGTCGGCCCCGTGGCGCTCGAGCTCCTCGAGCTGCCGGCGCAGGCCGTCGCGCTCGCCGGCCAGCCGCGCGCGCACCTCCTCCTCCAGCCCGCGCAGCTCGCGCTCGAAGCCCTCGCGCAGGTCGGTCGACGTCGCGAGCAGGTCGCGCACCAGAGCGCCGACCTCGGCCTCGCGCGCGGTGCGCTCCTCGAGCTCCGCCCGCAGCACGCCCGCCTCGCGCTCGGCGGCGGCCCGCGCCGCGCGCTCCGCCTCCAGACGCGCCTCGAGCTCGGCGGCCGCCGCGGCGAGGCGCTCGCGCAGCTCGCCCGCGGTGCGTTCGATCGCCGCCGCCTGCTCCTCGAAGGCGCGCCGCTCGGCCGCCAGCTGCGCGCGCAGCGTCCCCTCCGCCGTCGCCAGCCGCGACCCCAGCTCCTCCTGCGAGCGCTCGAGCTCGGCGCGCAGCTCGGCCTCGACCTCGAAGCGGCGGCGCCGCTCGTTCTCGACGCGTCGGCGCAGCTCGGCCGCCTCGCGGCGAACGTCGTCGGCCGCGCGCTCGGCCTCGCGCACCGCCGCCGCCCGGGCGGCCTCGGCGTCGCGTACCGCCGCGAGCTCGGCCCGCGCGCCCTCGAGCGCCGCGCGCACGCGCTCGAGCTCGGCGGCGCGCCGCTCGAGCTCCTCGCGCGCAGCCCGCTCGCCGCGCTCCAGCTCCTCGATCCGCGCCCGCAGGCCGGCGGCCACGGCGCGCAGCTCGGTCGCCTCGCCGCCGCCCGCCTCGGCCTCCCGGCGGACGGCGGCCAGATCGGCGCGCAGCTCCTCGAGCTCGCCGCGCACGCCGGTCGCCAGCGCCGCGCGGCGCTCGACCTCCGCCTGGAGCGCGGCTACGCGATCGCGCTCGGCGGCCAGCGCCCGCTCGGCCTCCTCGCGCGCCTGGCGCTCGATCCGCAGCCGCGCCCCGACGTCGCCGGCCTCGACGTCCAGCGCGCTCAGCCGCGCCGCCAGCTCGGCCTCGCGCTCCGCCGCGACCGCCTCGGCGCGCTCCGCCGCCCGCCGCGCGGCGACCGCCGCCTGCTGGGCCTCGGCGCCCTCGCGGCGCACGGCATCCATCTCGCGCGCCAGCTCGGCCGCGTGCAGCTCCGCCGCGCGCAGCCGCGCCCGCACCGCGCCGATGCGCCGCTCGGCGTCCTCGTGGGCGGCGTCGCGCTCCTCGAGGGCCTCGACGCGCACCCGCCGCTCGGCCTCCTCGCGCTGCTCGGCGGCGCGCAGGTCGCGGGCCAGCGCCTCGCGCTCGGTCACCGCCTCGCGCAGCCGCTCCTCGAGGTGCTCTAGCTGCGTGCGCAGCGTGGCGGCGGTCGCCTCGGCCGCCTGCGCGCGGCGGACCAGGCTCTCCTCGGCGCCCTCGAAGCGCCGCGCGCGCCGCTCGTCGAGCACCGCGCGGTCGACGACGGTCGCCGGCGGCGGGGCGGTCGCCTCGTCGGCCGGCCCGGCGGAGGCGGCGGGCAGCGGGACCTCGGCCTCGCCGACCTCCATCGCGAGCCGGCGCTCCAGGCGCGGCCGCAGCTCGATCGGCACCGTGAAGCTCGCGCGCCAAGCGCCGTCGACGACCCCGTGGTCGTCGGCGGGGAAGCGCCGGCGATCGCCGTCGTCGACGAGCAGCACCGGTGCGACGACGGGGGTCGCGGAGCGCCAGCGCCCGACGACGAGCACGCGCACCGTCTCCGGCGACGCGGGAACCCACTCGACCCGCTCGACGTCGAGGGGAGACTCGGCCGGCGGGCCGTCAGGGCTCGGGGCGTTCACGCCCCGAAAACGTACGACCCTAGCCGGACTGATTGCGCAATCGCCACGCCATCCGCGACTGCAGCGACCACAGCTCGATGAAGCCCGGCGACGCCTGCTGCGAGAACAGCCCGCCGGACTCCGCGAAGGTGGCCAGCTGCGCGTCGTAGATCGCGTGCGGCGACTCGCGGGTCACGACCCGCACCGAGCCCTTGTAGAGCTTGAGCCCGATCGTCCCGGTCACCCACGCGTTGACCGAGTCCATGTACGCGTCGAGGTTGCCGCGCAGCGGCTCCCACCACAGGCCCGCGTAGACGAGGTACGCCCACTGGCGGTCGAGCCCCGGCTTGAACTGGTTCTGGTGGATCGTCCCGACGAGCTTCTCGAGCTCGGCGTGCGCGGTGAGCAGGATCGCCGCCGCCGGCACCTCGTAGATGTCGCGGACCTTCAGGCCGTCGATCCGGTCCTCGATGTGGTCGACGATCCCGACGCCGTGGCGCATCCCGATCTCGGCGGCGCGCTCGAGCAGCGCGACGAGCTCGAGGCGCTCCCCGTTCAGCGCGACCGGCACGCCGCGCTCGAACTCGACCGACAGCAGCTCGGGCTCGTCGGGTGCTTCCTCCGGACGCGTGACGAGCTGGAAGACGTCGTCCTCAGGCGCGTGTCCCAGGTCCTCGATCCACTTGCCCTCGCTCGAACGGCCCCACAGGTTGTCGTCGATCGAGTACGGCGCCGCCTCCGTGCCGCCCTTGACCGGGATGCCGTGCTCGCGCGCGTAGGCGATCTCCTCGTCGCGCCCCATCGACCACGAGCGCACGGGCGCGATCAGCTTCAGCTCGGGCGCGAGCGTCGCGACGGTCGCCTCGATGCGCACCTGGTCGTTGCCCTTGCCCGTGCAGCCGTGGGCGATCGTGTCGCAGCCCGACCGCCGCGCGTACTCGACCGCGAGCTTGGCGATCAGCGGCCGGCCGAGCGCGGTGAACAGCGGGTAGGCGAGCCCGTAGATCGCGTTGGCCTTGATCGCCGGGACGATGTACTCACGAGCGAACTCCTCGCGCGCGTCGACGACGAAGGTGTCGACCGCGCCCAGCCGTCGTGCCTTGCCCTCGACGACCTCGTAGTCCTCCCCGGGCTGGCCGAGGTTGACCGTGAGGGTGACGACCTCGGCCTCGTACTCGTCCTGGATCCACTTGAGCATCACGCTCGTGTCCAGGCCGCCCGAGTACAGCAGCAGGACCCGGCTGACCTCCTCCGGGCGCGCCTCGTAGGAGGCGATCGCCTGGGCGCGCATGCGCTCCTTGGCCTCGGGCGGCGGGATGTGGTGGGCGGAGATCCGGGGGGCGTCGTCGGCCATGCGAAGCGCCGTAGCCTAGGCGTCAGAGGCCGAGGGTGAGGTCCTCCTCGGCCTCCCGCACGTCCCGGCCGCGGAAGCTGACGATCCGGCCGTCGCGAAACCGGCATTCGACCGCGATGCGCGCCTCGAAGGACTGCTCGCCGCGATGGCCGACGAGCCGGACGAAGGCGACCACCTCGTCGCGCACCTGGCGCGCCTTCTCGACGTTGCCTCGAAGCGCTCCCACCGCGCCGCAATCTCGTGGAACCAGGCGGCGAGGTCGTCCCGGCCGCGGTAGCTCTCCCGCGCGTAGAGGACGCCGAGGATCGGCTCGACCTCGACCTCCGGGTCGACGAGCACGAGCATCGCGGGCAGGTCTGCCGCGGTCCAGGCGTCGTAGAAGCGGCGGACGACGTCGACGTCGCTCACGGCTCCAGCAGCCGTCGCAGCCGCGCGACCGCCTCGTCGACCTCGGCCTCGCCGATCACCAGCGGCGGCAGCAGGCGCACGGTGACGGGGCCCGTGGCGTTCGCGATCAGGCGCTCCTCGTGCAGCGCGCGCTTGACGAGCTCGGGCGCGCCGCCGTCGACGAGGTCGAAGGCGACCATCAGCCCGCGGCCGCGGACGCTCGCGACCCCGGGCAGCTCGGTCAGCCCGGCCCGCAGCCGCTCGCCCAGCTCGCGCACGCGGACGAGCAGCGCGCCGTCCGCGAGGACGTCGAGCACCGCGTGCGCCGCCGCGCAGACCACCGGGCCGCCGGCGAACGTCGAGCCGTGGTCGCCGGGCTGGAAGACGTCGGCGAGGCGCGGCCCGGTGACCAGCGCGCCGATCGGCAGCCCGCCCCCGAGCGCCTTGGCCGTGGTCAGCGCGTCGGGCACCACGCCGGTCTGCTCGTAGGCCCACAGCGTCCCGGTCCGCCCCAGCCCGGTCTGGATCTCGTCGAAGATCAGCGCGGCGCCGTAGGCGTCGCACGCCCGGCGGGCGGCCAGCAGCGTCTCGTCGCCGGCCGGGTGGACGCCCGTCTCGCCGCGGATCGGCTCGATCAGCACCGCGGCGGTGCGCTCGCTCACCGCGTCGGCGACCGCCTCGGCCGGAACGGTTATGAACCCCGGTACGAGCGGCGCGAACGGGGCCTGCTTGGTCTCCTGCGGCGTGGCCGACAGCGCCCCGTAGGTGCGGCCATGGAACGCCCCCTCGACGACGACGATCTCGCCCCCCTGCCGCGCGCGCCGCGCGAGCTTGAGCGCGGCCTCGATCGCCTCGGCCCCGCTGTTGGTGAAGAAGACCTTGCCGCCGAGCGAGCCTTCCGCCAGCCGGTCGGCCAGGCGCACCATCGGCTCGGTGTAGAAGAGGTTGCCGACGTGGATGAGCCGCCCGGCCTGCTCGCGGATCGCCGCCACGACGCGCGGGTGGCAGTGCCCGACGCTCGACACGCTGATCCCGGTCAGGAAGTCGAGGTACTCCGTGCCGTCGGCGTCCCACAGGCGCGCGCCCTCGCCGCGGGCGAACTCGACGTCGAACCGAGCGTACGTCGGGATCAGGTGGGCGTCTTGCCCCGCGCCGCTTGCCGCCGATCGATAGCCGGGCTCGGTCATCGGCGCGCCCTCACCGGGCGGGGCGGATCTTCGTGCCGATCCCGGCGTCCGTGAACAGCTCGAGCAGCAGCGAGTGCGGGACGCGGCCGTCGATGATGTGCGCGTAGCCGACGCCGCCGTGGATGGCGTCCAGGCACGCCCGCAGCTTGGGTCCCATGCCGCCGGAGATCGCGGCGAGCGCCGCCTCGACCTCATCGGCGCCCGCCTCGCTGATCACGCTCGCCGGGTCGGCGGGGTCGCGCAGCCAGCCGTCGACGTCGGTGAGGAAGATGACCTTGTGCGCCCCGAGGGCGCGCGCGACCGCGGCCGCCGCCTCGTCGGCGTTGACGTTGTGCGGCTGGCCGTCGCGGTCCGGGCCGACGCTGGCGAGCACCGGCACGTAGCGCTCGCAGATGCGGCGCAGGAGGTCGGCGTCGACACGCTCGATGCTGCCCACGAAGCCGACGTCCTCGCCGCCCGGCGCGGTCGTGCGCGCGACGCGGAAGAGCGCGCCGTCGTCGCCGCTCAGCCCGACCGCCGGCTGCCCGTGGCGGGCGATCCGCAGGACGATGTCCTTGTTGACCTTGCCGACGAGGACCATCTTGGCCACCTCGACGGTCGCGGCGTCGGACACGCGCAGCCCGCCGACGAACTGCACGGGCAGGTCCAGGCGCTCCATGTAGGCGGTGATGTCGGGACCGCCGCCGTGCACGATGACCGGGTTGATCCCGACGTACTTGAGCAGCACGACGTCGCGCGCGAACTCTTCGCGCAGCGCCGGGTCGTCCATCGCCGCGCCGCCGTACTTGATCACCACGGTGCGCCCGTGGAACTCGCGGATGTACGGCAGCGCCTCGAGGAGCGTCTCGACGTCGCGCACGTGGTCAGTCCTTGTACGGATCGAAGACATGGGCTCCCGCCATCGCCACGCCGACCGGCCGCAGCCGGTGCGTGATCTTGATCGTGTCGGCGTGTGCGGCCAGCACGTCGTCCAGCCGCTTGTAAACCTCGGGCGCCTCGTCGGCGGCGCCCCCGCGCAGCTCGATGCCTCGCTTGCGCATCCGGTCCTGCACCGCGCGCCAGTCGACCGCGCCCGGCCGGCCCTTCTTTCCCTTCGCCTGCCGGCGCGACATCACGCGCCCGGCGCCGTGGATCGTCGAGTGGATCAGCTCGCGTGTGCCGGCCGCCTCGACGCCCTCGAGGATCACGCTCGTATCGCCCATCGTCGAGCCGACGAAGCCCGCCTGACCCGGGAACGCCGGCGTGCATCCCTTGCGTACGACCCAGCACTCCACGCCGTCCACCTCCTCGCGCCAGGCGAAGTTGTGGTGGTTGTGGACCGACTCGACCTCGCGCGCGCCGAGGATGTCGAGCACGCGCTGAACGACGACGTCGCGGCCCGCGTACGCGTACTCCCCGGCGAGCTCCATGGCCTCGATGTAGGCCTGCCCGAGCGCGGAGTCCTGGTGCAGGAGCACCGGCGGGGCGTCCATCTCGCCCCCGGCCGGCCGGCCCTCGAAGCTCAGGCCCTGCGAAAGCGCCAGGAACCCGTTGGCGGTCTTGTAGCCGAACCCGCGAGAGCCGAAGTGCACGCCGACCCAGACGCGGTCGTCCTCGTCGGCGAACAGGTCGACGTAGTGGTTGCCCCCGCCGACGGTCC
>DASXRF010000479.1:0-2242 GCA_036506755.1 Solirubrobacteraceae bacterium
CGAAAGCGCGACGACGGCGCGCCGCGTCGTGCGGATAGAGAGCGCCCGCTTCGCGAGCGCACGTGTCCCCAACATGTGAGCGTCTCCTTGCCCCTCGCCGGGGCCGGTAGCTGTTACAAGCGTGAGCTGCGGCGTTCAACCGCCACAGGCGAGCGGCAGTCTCCGCTCACGTGCGCACCCGAGAAACCACCCTTGGGATGCACGTGCAGCACCCTGCGGATCGGCGCAGCGTCAGCGGTCGCGTGACTCCATCTAGAGCGACTCCGCCTACGCGCGCGCCTACGCGTATAAGGCGCGGGCGCGCGAGCTCGGGCAGCTGGTGGTCGGCGTTGAGCCGGCTCGGGTTGGGCAGGACCCAGGCCGGGCGGCCGCCCACCGTCTCGGGCTGCAGGCCGAGCGTCGCCCGCGGACGGTCGAACGCCGCACGCCAGGCGCCGATCCCCACCACGGCGACCAGGCGCGGCGCGTGCTCGCGCACGAGCGCGTCGGCGCCCTCTCGCACTCGCCCGCGCACAGCTCCGACGCCGCGCGCGTCGGACGGTCGACGAGGTTGGTCACGCCCACGCCGTAATGCAGCAGGGTCATGTCCTCGGCCGACTCGAGGCGCCGCGACGTGAAGCCGGCCAGGCGCAGCGCCGGCCAGAACCGGTTGCCGGGCCGGGCGAAGTGGTGCCCGACGCGGGCGGACGTCAGCGACGGGCTGATGCCGACGAAGAGGACGCGCAGCCCCGGCGCGACGACGTCGCAGAGTGGTTTAGCCCGACGCGCGAGAGCTGGGCTCCCCGGCACAGGACGGCGCGCGTCGCTGCGGCGCGGCTGCCGGGTCGCTTACTTGTTGGCGAAGTAGTCCGCGTTCTTCTGGATGTAGGTCGTCCACTCGTCGGGGACCTGGTCCTCGGCGAAGCAGGCGTCGACCGGGCAGGCCTCGACGCACGCGTCGCAGTCGATGCATTCCTCGGGATCGATGTACAGCTGCTCGACGTTGTCGTAGTCGGGCTCGTCCGGCGTGGGATGGATGCAGTCGACCGGGCAGACCTCGACGCACGAGTTGTCCTTCTGCCCGATGCAGGGCTCGGCGATGACGTAGGCCATAGAGGTGTCGGTGTCCTTGGGAACGGAAGCGAGGGTCTGCGTACTCTAAACACCGATCGGCGTCACCTCCCGCATGGTCGCCGAGCGCGGTCGCCGGCACGCCGCGAAGCTGGGCCTGGATCCCGGCCGCGGGAGCTCAACGGCTACCACAACGACGCCGGCCCCTGGCGAGAGCAGCGCCACTGGTTCTGAGCCGCCAGGCGTTACCGTCTGACGGCATGGAACGTGACCCCCGCGGCTGGAACGTCAGCCCGGCTCCGGACGGCCGCGGCGCGCCCGAGCAGCCGAAGTCCGGCCCGCCCCGCCCGCCCCGCCCGCCGCGCGTCGGCTGGCGGTGGATCGCCGCCATCGTGGTCGCGCTCGCCGTCAACTACCTGGTGGCCAGCGCGCTGGGCCCGAAGGAGAACCCGCAGGTCACGGTGCCCTACAGCCCGTTCTTCCTGAGCCAGGTCAGCAAGAACAACGTCAAGGAGATCTCCTCGCAGGGCGAGACGGTCGAGGGCCACTTCCGGCGCGAGATCCGCTACGACCCGCCGGGCGACGGCGGCCCCGTCACGACCGACCGCTTCAAGACCCAGGTCCCGACGTTCGCCGACACCGACAAGCTCTCGGCGCTGCTCCAGCAGCACAACGTGACGATCCAGGCCGAGCCCCTCGACGGAGGGCGCGGGTTGGTGTACACCCTGCTTGTCGGGTTCGGGCCGACCCTGCTCATCATCGGCCTGTTCATCTTCCTCGCCCGGCGGGCCACGGGCGCGGGCGCCGGCGGCCCGCTCGGCGCCTTCGGACGCACGCGAGCCCGCCGGGTCGAGGGCGAGCAGCAGCGCGCGACGTTCGACGACGTGGCCGGGATCGACGAGGCCACGGATGAGCTGCAGGAGGTCGTCGACTTCCTGCGCAACCCCGAGCGCTACACGCGCCTCGGCGGGCGCGTGCCGCGCGGCGTGCTGCTCTCCGGGCCGCCGGGCACGGGCAAGACGCTGCTCGCCCGCGCGGTGGCCGGCGAGGCCGGGGTGCCCTTCTTCTCCGCGGCGGCGTCGGAGTTCGTCGAGGCGATCGTCGGCGTCGGCGCCTCGCGCGTGCGCGACCTCTTCGAGCAGGCCCGCCGCGACCAGCCGGCGATCATCTTCGTCGACGAGCTGGACGCGAT
>DASXRF010000480.1:0-4130 GCA_036506755.1 Solirubrobacteraceae bacterium
CGGGCTCGCGCTGGACGTGCGCTACGCCGCGCTCTGGCGGCGATACGCCCCTGGGACCGGGCCGGTCCCGGTGGTTCCCCCGTTCCCCGCGGTGGTCGGCGCGGGGATTCGGCTGGCTGTTATCGGGTTTATGGAGCCGACCAGCCTACCGCGATCACGGCTCGAGCAGCGGAGCGGCCGTCGCCCACGGGGCGAGCCGGCGCAGCTCGGGCACGGTCGTCTGCGCCTCGGCGAGCGCCGCCGCGACGCCTGCTGCGTGGCCGCGCGCCCGCTGGCGCCCGTAGGGCGGCGCGTAGTCCCGGGTGATCTGGAAGGCCCAGTCGCTGGACTGCAGCGCGAGCAGCTCGCGGACCGCGGCGAGCGGGACGTCGCGGCCGGCGGCGACGACGTCGAGCTCGGCACGGCGCGCCGCCCACGCGAGGTCGGCGACCGCGGGCGCGTCCCACGTCGACAGGTCGCGTCCGGCACCCCACGTCGTCGTCGGCAGGCGGGCCGGCGCCGGGACCGCCTCATGGGTCTCGAGCGCCTCGTCCAGGCGGGTCAGCGGCAGGCCCTGGGCGCGGGCCTCCTCTACGACGAAGGCCAGCCAGGCGACGCCCTCGTGCCACCAGTGGCCCAGCAGCTCGGTGTCCAGCGCGCAGACGCACACGCCGCCGTCGCGAACGCGCTCGCGCACGCGGGCGACGAAGTCGGCGGCGTCGGCGCGCGCCTGGCGCTGCGCGCGGCCGGGGTCGTAGACGGCGCCGTCGACGGCCCACGGGCGGTGCTCGTGCTCGGTCTTGCGCCACGAGTCGCGATACGCGTCGCGCGACGGGTAGCCCTGCGGGCTCCACACCAGCTCGACGATCGTCCGGTCGATCGGCCAGAGCACGATGCCGGCGTCCGAGCGCAGCGGGCGCAGCGGGTCGTCGACGACGCCGGTCAGGTCGACGCACGTGGCGCACACGCCCTCGCCGGCGAGCAGCGGATCGAGGCGCGGCGCATGGGCGCACTCGGGCAGCCAGAAGCCACCCGCCCAGCCGCCGGTGCGGTGCCGGTGCGACTCGATCCCGCTGCGGACCTGCAGGCGCACGCCGGCGTCGGTGGCCAACAGCGGCAGGACCGCATGCGTCGCCGCCGACGTCCACGTCGCGTGCGGCGCGAGCGCCCCGAGCAGGTCGCCGTCGAGGCGCTCGAAGCGCGCCAGCGCGTCGTCGTAGCGCGCGGCGCTGTGCTCGATCGCCCGCGCGACCTCCTCGTCGCCCTGACGGCGCGCGGCCTCGGCGTCGAGCCGGTGCGACGCGCGCCGCACGCCGCGGATGAACTCCGCGAAGCGCTCGGTCACGCCGGGCGCCTGCAGCTGGTCGCAGAGGACCGGCGTCAGCGAGAGCGTCAGCGGCGCGTCGCGCTCGAGCACGTCGAGGAGCGGCAGGTACGAGGTCGCCATCGCCTCGAAGAGCCACTCCTCGCCGAACGGCCAGGTGCCGAAGCCCTCCACGTACGGCATGTGCGTGTGGAGGACGAGCGCCAGATCGCCGCTCATGGGCGGCAGACCGCGAGGAAGTCCAGCGCGCGGTCGAGTCCCGTGGGGCGCAGCGCGAAGTCGCGCGTCGAGATCGCCGGCGTGAACCGGTCGTAGAAGCGCGTCGTGAGACCGAGCCGCGCGTGGATCGTGTCCCAGCCCGCGCGCTCGATCGCCAGCTCGTGCAGGCGCAGCTTGCGCGCGTGGAACAGGCCGAGCAGCTCGACGTGGCGGAAGTGCGCCTCGCACAGCGCGCGGAACTCCTCGGCGCGGTACTCCTTGACGTGCCACGGGTTGCCCGACCGCTCGGCGCCGCGCGGCGCAAGCGTGAGCACGTTGGGCGTCGAGACGTACGCGACGCCGCCGGGGCTGAGCTGCGCCTTGAAGTGCTCGAGCACGTGGTCGGGGTCGGCGACGTGCTCGATCGTCTGCAGGAACACGATCGCGTCGCACGGCTCGACGAACGTCTCGGCGATGGCCCGGCGGAACGCGACGCGCGGATATTTGAGGCGGGCGTGCTCGTAGGCCTCCGGGTTGGGCTCGATGCCGCTCACGGATGCCGCCTGCCGGGCGAGCACGTCGGCGCCGTAGCCCTCCCCCGACGCGACGTCGACGACGCGCCGGCCGGCGACACGGTCCGCGATCCACTCGTAGACGACCAGGTGGCGCCGGTACCAGTAGTTCTCCTCCGGGACGTCGGGCAGCGTGCGCTCGCCGGTCAGGTGCAGCGGCGGCACCCCGGGCGGCTGGTCGCGCTGGACGTACAGCTCGGTCACGCGGCGGGCAACTGTAGACGGCTGCGAGCTGCTGCACCTCGCGGCGCAGGAACTACCTACACGGCGCCGCACGAAGCACCCTCACCGCGATCCGGGCGCTGGCCCGAGAGTCGCCTTTCAAGAGGGAGGTCGGATGGCCGGACGCCGTGGACATCGCCAGCGTCGCTCATCCCGCCGCGACGCCGGCGGGTTGCGCGCGTGCGCCGCGGCAGCCGCCCTCGCGCTGTGGCTCGCCCCCACCGCGGGCGCGCAGAGCCTGTCCGTCGGCGGCGTCACGGGCGCCGTCCAGCACGCGACCGCCCCGGCGACGAGCTCCGTGGCGGAGGCCGCCGGCGCCGCCGAGTCAACCCTCGCGAGCGCCGCGGGGGAGGCCGCGACGGCGGCGCAGAGCGCGTCCGCGTCGGCGACGAGCACCGTAGAGCAGACGACCGCCGCCGTGACGACCACCGCGCAGCGGGCGACCGCGCCGGCCGTGACCGCGGTGCATCAGACCACCGCCGCCGTCACGACGACGGCGCCGGCGACGACGACCGTCCAGCAGACGACCGGCACGCTGACCGGCACCGCGCAGCACGCCGCCGTGCAGGTTGCGACCGCCGTGCATCAGACGACCGCCGCCGTCACGACGACGGCGCAGAGCGGTGCGGCGGCGGCGACGAACACCGTCCAGCAGACCGCCGGCGCGCTGACCACCACCGTGCAGCGCGCGATCGCGCCGGTCGCCACCACAGCGCAGCACGCCGTCGCCGACGTGCAGCGCGTCACCGCGCCGATGACCAGCACGGCGCAGCACGCCGTCGCCGGAGTTCAGCGTGCGACCGCGCCGCTTGCCGGCGCCGTCGACGACGCCGCCGGGCCCGTCGCCGCGACGCTTCGGCAGGCCGCCGCCCCGCTCGCGGACGACGCCGCCGACCCGGCCGCGCCACTCGCCGGCCCGGGCGCGGCAGCGGGCTGGCCCGCCGCCGCCGCGCCCCCGGCGCGCGCGTCAGGGCTCGCCGCCCTGCCGGCGGCCGCCGGTGCGCCGCTTAGGGGCGCCGATGCTCGCTTCGGGCCGTCCGAAGGGGCCGCATGGCTCCAGCCGGTTTTCGCGCCGCTCGCGGCCGCGGCGGCGCCGGTGCGCACGCCCGACGCCACGCTCGCGCGCCGGGCCCACGCCGCGTCGCGGACGACGCGCGGCGGCTCGCCGCTCCCGGTCGGCCCGGCCGGCCCGCCGCCCCCCGCGGCGTCCGGCGCCGGCGGCGCCGGGTCGTCGGGGACGCTGCGCCACATGCTGCTGGGCCTGCTCCTCGCCTTCTCCGTCGGCGCCGCGCCGTCCACCGGGCGCCGCCGTATCTCCCTCCCGCCCGCGCTGCCGCGGGTGGCCTTCGTGTCGCTCCTCGAGCGGCCCGGCTAGCTCCTCCGGGGTTCACCAGCACCTGCCGGGCGGGCGCGTGCTCGCCCGGCGCCCTCGAACCAACCAACCGAAGGAGAACATCGTGAGTAGGACTGCTCTTGCGCTGGGCGCGGGCATGCTCGCCCTTGCGCTCGGAGGCGGCACGGCGGCCGCGCAGACGATCGGCCTCGACCTGGGCGCGAACGGCAACGTCGGCGTGACCGCCGACCCGGTCCCGGGCGTGTCGGTCGGCGTGCACGTGGGCGCGCCGCCGGCCCCCGCCCCCACCCCGTCGGCGCCGGCGGCGCCCGCGGCTCCGGCCGCGCCCGCGGCACCGGCCGCTCCGGCGCCGGCCCCCAGGATCGACGTGCCGGTCAACGCGAGCGTGGGCGTGCACGTGTCGGCGCCCAAGCCCGCGCCGCCGGCCCCGGCCGCCCCCGCGCCGGCCACCCCCGCGCCGACACCGGCGCCGTCGACCCCC
>DASXRF010000481.1:0-3106 GCA_036506755.1 Solirubrobacteraceae bacterium
TGCGTGTCGCGCGCGTGACCGTCGAGCTGGTGCGCCCGGTCCCGCTCGACGAGCTGCGCTCGGAGGTCGAGATCGTGCGCCCGGGCAAGCGCGTGCAGCTCGTCGCCGCCCGCCTGTACGCCGGCGAGGACCTCGTCGTCCGCGCGCTCGCGCTGCGCCTGCGCCGCGACGGCGCGAGCGCCGCGCCGGCGAGCGAGCCCGCCGCCGCGGAGGCCGTTGGACCGGAGCAGGCCCGCCCGCTCCGCCTCGAGCACGTCCAGCCCGGCCTGCCCATGTTCAACCACGACGGCGTCGACGTGCGCTACGCGCGCGGCGACTGGGGCGTCGGCAGCGCCTTCGCCTGGATCGCCCTGCGCAAGCCGGTCATCGACGGCGAGCAGCCCACCCCGCTGCAGCGCGCGCTGGCCGCCGCGGACTTCGGCAACGGCGTCAGCGCGGCGGTCGACTGGAGCGCGTGGGCCTTCATCAACCCGGACCTGACCGTCTACCTCGAGCGCGACCCGGTCGGGCCCTGGGTGGGCCTCGACGCGCAGACGCGCGTGGGACCGGACGGCACCGCGGTGGCGGAGTCGGTCCTGCACGACGAGCAGGGTCGGATCGGGCGCGCGGTTCAGGCCCTGCTGATCGAGCCGCGCGCATAGATTTGGTCGCGTGCCCCGGTCCATCCTGGCGCTGCTCGCGGGCGCGCTGATCGCGCTCGCCGCGCCCGCGGACGCGGCGGCGCAGCTGCAGCCCTCGATCCTCGGCGCGGACCCGCCGTCCGGCCACGGCGTGCTGCGCTTCCCGCAGGCCCTGGCCTTCTCGCCCGGCGGCGCGTTCATCTGGGTCGCCGACCAGCGCTCGTCGGTCGTGCAGGAGTTCGCCCGCGACGGCACGTGGGTCAAGGACGTCGGCTGGCGCGCCGACGATCGCGAGACGGGGCGTCTCGGGACGGTCGGCGGGCTCGCCGTCGACCGCGCCGGCCACCTCTACGTGCTCGACTCCGAGAACGACCGCGTGCAGGTCTTTCGCACCGACGACGGCACGTGGCTGGGCGCGTGGGGCTCGAACGGGACGCAGACCGGCGCCTTCCGGCTCGGCGACAACACCGGGGCGGGCGGCCTCGGGCTCCTGCAGCCGACCGCCGGCGATCCGGTCGTCGCCTACGTCGCCGACCAGTTCAACCACCGCATCCAGCGCTTCACGCTCTCGGGCTTCCTGCCGCCCGGCGCGCGCGACCCGCAGCACGCGACGATCGTCCCGCTGCCGGTCCCCGACCGCGTGTGGGGCCACCACGCCGACTGCAGCGACACGGGCTGCGCGGATTCGGCGTTCAACACCGCCCTGAACTACCCGCAGGGCGTCGCCGTCGACCCGATGGCCGACCCCCAGGGCCGCCACCGCGTCTTCGTCGCCGACGACGACAACCACCGCGTGACCGTGTATGACCCCAACGGCGGCTTCATGACCCAGGTCGGCGGCTTCGGCGACGGCCCCGGGCAGTTCCGCTTCCCCTACGACGTCGGGGTCGACGCGCGCAACCCCCGGCGCCTGTTCGTCGCCGACAACAACAACCACCGCGTGCAGGCCTTCGATGCCGCGACGCTGGCCTTCGACCGGACCTGGGGCAGCTTCGGGCCCGCGCCCGGCCAGCTGGAGTTCCCGCGCGCGGTGGCCGCGGTCGCCGACGACCCGCAGGGCGGCGTCTACGTGACCGACACGGCGGGCAACCGCGTCGAGGGCTTCGACCCCGACGGCAACCTCGTCGCGGCGTGGGGGACGGCCGGGCGCGGGCCGGGCTACGTCAGCGCGCCGCAGGGGGTGGCCGTCGACGACGACGGCCGCGTCTACGTCGCCGACACCGACGACAGCCGCATCGAGCTGCTCGACCCCGACGGCAGCTACGCCGGGCAGTGGGGCTACGTCTCGCCCAACTCGGGCTTCGCGGCGCCGGCCGCAGGCGCCGGGCAGTTCGCCGAGCCCGAGGGGGTCGCGTACGACCCGCTGACCGGCCACGTGTGGGTCGCCGACACCGACAACAACCGCGTCCAGGAGCTGGGCCGCGACGGCGCGTCGCTGGCCGTCTACGGCGGCCCGTCGCCCGGGGCCGACGCAGGGCAGTTCTCGGGACCGCGCGGCATCGCGGTCGGCACCGACGGCGCGGTCTACGTCGCCGACACCGGCAACGACCGCGTGGAGCGGCGCGACCCCGAGACCGGCGCGTGGTCGGTCGTCGACGCCGGGACGCCGCTGCACGCGCCGGCCGGCGTCGCCGTCCGCGCGGACGGGCTGCTGGCCGTCGGCGACCAGGGGCGGGTGCTGCGCGTGCGCGAGGGCGCCCCCGCCGAGGCGCTTCCCCCGCCGCCCGGCACGCCCCTCGAGGCACCCGACGGCCTCGCGTTCGAGGGCGACCGCCTCTACGTCACGGACGCCGGCATCGACCGTCTGCTGCGCTTCGACCTGGCCGGCGCGGCCTGGCAGGAGCTGGGCACGGAGGGCAACGCGCTCGGCGCGTTCGTGCAGCCCGAGGGCGTGGCCGTCGGATCCGCCGCCGATCGCATCTATGTGGCCGACGCGGGCAACGACCGCGTGCAGCGGCTCGTCGATCCCGCCGGGCCGCCGCCCCGCGCGCTGACCGTCGTGGTCAGCGGCCCGGGGACCGTGCGCAGCGATCCGCCCGGGCTGGAGTGCCGGTCGCGCTGCGACTCGACGTTCCCCGCCGGGACCGCGGTCACGCTCACGGCGACGCCGGACGCGGGCGCCGTCCTGGACGGCTGGGGCGGGCGCTGCACAGGCCAAGGGGACTGCGTCGTGCGGCTGCGCGACGCTGCGGTCGTGAGCGCCGTCTTCGTCGCCGCGCCCGGGCCGCCACCGGTCGCCGCGCCGGTCCCGGCGCCCGATCGCCGCGCCCCCGTCATCAGCGGCGCGCGCGTCCTCCCGCGCGCGTTCCGCGCGACCCGCTCGCCATCGGGGCGGCGCCCGCGCGGAGCCCGGCTGCGCTTCCGCCTGTCCGAGCGCGCGACCGCGCGCGTGGCGATCGTGCGCGTCGCGGGCGGCCGCGAGCGCCGGATCGGCACGCTGCGGACGGTACCGGCCGGCCCCGGGACGGTCGCGCTGCGGCTGACCG
>DASXRF010000482.1:0-2943 GCA_036506755.1 Solirubrobacteraceae bacterium
CGCCTGGCCGAGCGCGTTGTTGAGCTTGTGCGAGCCGGTGTGCATGAGGTCCTCGCGCTTGAGCCAGACCTCGCGCCGCAGCGTGGCGCTCAACCCCCGCGCGCGGTAGAGCGGCGTCGGCCGGCCCGCATAGTCGCGCAGCAGCTCGGCGAGCTCGGCACGGAAGGCCTCGTCGGCCCAGGCCTGCTCCCACGCCGCCTCGAGCTCGGACAGCGCGGGCATCAGCGTCTCGGGGACGTACTGGCCGCCGTAGCGGCCGAAGCGGTGGGCGAGGGTCATGCGCGGGCACCATCTCCGGCGCCGTCGCGCGCGCTCAGCGGCGTGGCGGCGATGGTCGGTGCCTCGAGTGCCTCGAAGAACGCGCGCAGCTTCGCGGGGTCCTTGACGCCCGGCTCGGCCTCGGTGCCGCTCGCCGTGTCGACCGCGTACGGCCGCACCGCCGCCGACGCGGCCGCGACGTTGTCCGCCGTCAGCCCGCCGGCGAGGATCAGCGGCACGTGCGAGCGCCGCGCGCGCACGAGCTCGACCTCGACCGGCTCGGCGGCGGCGCCCTTGACCGCGTCGACCAGGTGGAAGTCGACGTCGCGGAAGGCGTCCAGCGCCTGGACGTCGCCGCGGTCGCGGACCGCATGCGCCTTGATGACGCGCGCCCCCGTGCGGCGGTGCGCCTCGGCGCAGTAGGCCGGGCCCTCGTCCCCGTGCAGCTGCAGCAGCGTGAAGCCGATCCGGTCGTGCAGCCGGGCCACCTGGTCGAGCGGCGCGTTGACGAACACGCCGGTCAGCTCGACCCGGCGCCGGAGCACCGTAGCGATGCGGTCGGCCTCGGCCGGCCGGCAGCGCCGCGGCGAGCCGGGCGCGAAGATCAGCCCGAGCGCCCAGGCGCCCAGCTCGACGGCGAGCTGGGCGTCCTCGAGGCGGGTCAGGCCGCAGATCTTGACGCGGGGGGCGTCACGCATGACGCCCCCATTGTGTCAACCGCTCGGAACCGTCTGGTCGAGCGAGGCCGGCCGCTTGCCCAGCTTGACCTTGGCGTCGCGCTTGGACTTGCCGCTGAGGACCTCGAGGGTCACCTCGTCGCCCGGTTTGTGGTTCTCGACCGCCGAGGCCAGGTCGTCGGACGTGTTGACGTCCTTGCCGTCGACCTTGGCGATGATGTCGCCGCCCAGCTGGACCGGCGTGCCGTTGTTGAGCTGCGCCTCGATGTCGCCGCCCTTGATGTTCGCCTTGTCGGCCGGCGAGCCGCGCTGGACGCTCTGGACCAGCGCGCCGTGGTCGACGGGCAGGTCGAGCGCGCGCAGCGAGCGGTCGATGGTCAGCGAGCTCACGCCCAGCCACGCCCGCTCGACGCGGCCGCTCTCCTTGAGCTGGGGCAGGACGTGGCGAGCCGTGTCGATCGGGACGGCGAAGCCGATGCCGACGTTGCCGTTGCCGCTGCCGCCGGTCTCGATCTGCGAGTTGATGCCGATCACGCGCCCGGTCGCGTCGAGTAGCGGGCCGCCGGAGTTGCCGGGGTTGATCGGGGCGTCGGTCTGCAGGACGTTGTCGATGCGGAAGCCGTTGGGCGCCTGGATCTGGCGCTGCTTGGCCGAGATGACGCCGGTCGTCAGCGTGCGGCTGAGCCCGAACGGGTTGCCGATCGCGATCGCCGGGTCGCCGACCTGCACGTCCTTGGCCGAGCCGAGCTCGAGTGGACGCAGGCTGAGGCCGTCGGAATCGACCTTCAGCAGCGCCAGATCGGTCGACGTGTCGCGGCCGACGATCTTGGCGTCGACCGTCTTGTCGTCGGAGAACTGGACGGTCACCTTCACCGCGCCGTCGACCACGTGGGCGTTGGTGAGGATGTCGCCGCTCTTGTCGATGACGAACCCCGACCCGGTGGCCTCGCCGCGCTGCTCGGTCGGGAACAGGTCGAAGGGCGACTCGCTGCGCTGGACGATCTGCGCGCGGATGAAGACGACGCCGGGGGCGTCGCGCCGGTAGATGTCGGCCGGGGTGAGCGCCTTGCCCTCGCCGCGCGAGGCGGCGGGCGAGGCGGCGATCGGGGCCTGCTGGACCACGGTCGTCGTCTTGTCGGTGCCGCCAACGCCTATGACGAGGAGGACCACCGCGACGATCCCGCCGCCCAGCAGGCCGGAGAGAAGAGGGAGGCGGATCTGTCGCATGACGAGACTTTGCCCGCCGCGCCCGAAGGGCAGCTAAAGCGGTCCTACGCCTTCGCTGAAGGGCGGGCGCAGCTCGCGCAGCGCCTCCTCGGGGTCGGGCGCACGCATGAGCAGCTCGCCGATGAGCACGGCGTCGACCCCGACGCGCTCGAGCTCGTCGACCTGGTCGCGCGTCTCGATCCCCGACTCGGAGACGACGGTCTTGCCGGCGGGGACGTCGGAGAGCAGGTCGAACGTCCGCTCGAGGTCGACGCTGAAGTCCGAGAGGTCGCGGTTGTTGATGCCGATGTTGTCGGCGTCGACCTCGAGGGCCACCTCGAGCTCCTCCTCGTCGTGGACCTCGACGAGGACGTCGAGGTCGATCGCGCGGGCCTCCTCGTAGAGGCGCGCGAGCTCGCGCGGCTCGAGCGCGGCGACGATGAGCAGCACGGCGTCGGCCCCCGCGGCGGCGGACTCGTAGAGCTGGTAGGCGTCGACGATGAAGTCCTTGCGCAGGATCGGCAGGAACGTCGTCGCGCGCGCCTCGCGCAGGTCGTCGAGCGAGCCGCCGAAGTGGCGCGGCTCGGTGAGGATCGACAGCGCCGCGGCGCCGCCGCGCTCGTAGGCGCAGACGACGTCGGTGACAGACGAGCCCTCGCGGATCGTGCCCGCCGACGGCGAGCGGCGCTTGTACTCGGCGATGATCGACACGCCCGGCCGCGCGAGCGCCTCGGAGAAGGGGCGCTCGTCGCCGCGCGCGGCGACGGCGCGCTCGAGGTTGGCGAGGGGCACCTCGCGGCGG
>DASXRF010000483.1:0-3810 GCA_036506755.1 Solirubrobacteraceae bacterium
GCGCCGCGACGGCGCGCCGTGGAGCACCGACAAGGACGGCCTGATCCCGTGCCTGCTGGCGGCGGAGATGACGGCGAAGACCGGCGCCGACCCGAGCGCTACGTTCGACGCCCTGGCCGAGCGCTTCGGCCGGCCGGCCTACCGGCGCGTCGACGTCGCGGCCACGCCGGCGCAGAAGCAGGTGCTCGCGCGCCTGTCGGCCGAGCAGGTCACCCGCGACCGGCTCGCAGGCGAGCCGATCGTCGACGTCCTCACGGCCGCGCCGGGCAACGGGGCGCCGATCGGCGGCGTGAAGGTCGTCGCCGAGAGCGCGTGGTTCGCCGCGCGCCCGTCGGGGACCGAGGACGTCTACAAGGTGTACGCCGAGAGCTTCCGCGGCGAGGAGCACCTCGAGGAGGTCATCGCCGAGGCGCAGCAGCTCGTCACGGAGGCGCTCGGATGAAGGTCTTCGCCATCGTGCTGGCGGGCGGCGAGGGCAAGCGGCTGGCGCCGCTCACGCTCGACCGCGCCAAGCCCGCCGTGCCCTTCGGCGGCAACTACCGCCTCATCGACTTCGCGCTGTCGAACCTCGTCAACGCGGGCTACCGGCGGATCGTCGTGCTCACCCAGTACAAGAGCCACTCGCTGGACCGGCACATCGCGAGCACGTGGGCGCTGTCGCCGCTGCTGGGCAACTACATCGCCCCGGTCCCGGCGCAGATGCGGCGCGGCCCGCACTGGTTCTCCGGCTCGGCCGACGCGATCTACCAGAACCTCAACCTGCTGCACGACGAGCGGCCGGACATCGTCTGCGTGTTCGGCGCCGACCACATCTACCGCATGGACCCGCAGCAGATGGTCGAGCAGCACGTCGCGAGCGGCGCGGCGGTGACGGTGGCCGCCCTGCGCGCCCCGCTCGAGCAGGCCGACCAGTTCGGCGTGGTCGAGACCGCGGCCGACGGTCGGACGATCTCCGCGTTCCGCGAGAAGCCCACGGACGCGGTGGGGCTGCCCGACGCGCCCGACCAGGTCTTCGCGTCGATGGGCAACTACGTGTTCAGCACCGAGGCGCTCATCGACGCCGTGACGACCGATGCCCAGGCGGCCGAGTCGGGCCACGACATGGGCGGCAACATCGTGCCGATGCTCGTGGCGAGCGGCCGGGCGCAGGTCTACGACTTCTCGCGCAACGAGGTGCCGGGCGCGACCGAGCGCGACCGCGGCTACTGGCGCGACGTCGGCACGCTCGACGCCTACTACGACGCGCACATGGACCTCATCTCGGTCCACCCCGTGTTCAACCTCTACAACGGCGAGTGGCCGATCCTCACCGGGCCCGACCCGTCGCCGCCGGCGAAGTTCGTCTTCGACCAGGACGGCCGCCGCGGCCAGGCGCTGGACTCGATGGTCTGCGCGGGCTGCGTGATCTCCGGCGGGGCGGTCCGCCGCTCGGTCCTCTCGCCCGGCGTCCAGGTGCACTCGTTCGCCGAGGTCGAGGACGCGATCCTCATGCACGGCGTCGACGTCGGGCGCAACGCGGTCGTGCGCCGGGCGATCCTCGACAAGAACGTGCGCGTCGAGCCCGGCGCGCGGATCGGGGTCGACCCGGCCGCCGACCGCGCGCGCGGGTTCCACGTCTCGGCGGGCGGAGTCACCGTGGTCGGCAAGGGCCAGACGGTCGCCGCGTGAAGGTCGGCCTGCTCACGCGCGAGTTCCCGCCCGACGTCTACGGCGGGGCCGGCGTGCACGTCGAATACTTGTCCCGCGAGGTCGGGCGGCTCGTCGACGTCGACGTCCACTGCTGGGGCGACGATCGCCCGGGGGCGGTCGCCCACCGCCCGTGGGAGGCGCTGGCCGGCTCGGCGCCGCACCTCGCGGCGCTGCAGGCGGTGTCGATCGACCTGGCGATGGCGGCGGGGCTGGACGGCGCCGACCTCGCCCACAGCCACACGTGGTACGCCAACCTCGGCGGCCACCTGGCCAAGCTGCTCTACGACATCCCGCACGTCGCGACGGTCCACAGCCTCGAGCCGCTGCGCCCGTGGAAGGCCGAGCAGCTCGGCGGCGGCTACGCGCTGTCGAGCTTCTGCGAGCGTACGGCGCTGGAGGCGGCCGACGCGTGCATCGCGGTCTCGCGCGGCATGCGCGACGACCTGCTCGCCGCCTACCCGGCCATCGACCCCGCGCGGGTCGAGGTCATCTACAACGGCATCGACACCGCCGAGTACGCGCCCGACCGGGGCACGCACGTGCTCGAGCGCCACGGCATCGACCCGGCGGCGCCGATCGTGGTGTTCGTCGGGCGGATCACCCGCCAGAAGGGGCTGGTGCACCTCCTGCGCGCGGCGCTCGAGATCGATCCGGCCGCCCAGCTCGTGCTCTGCGCGGGCGCGCCCGACACGCCGGAGATCGGGGGCGAGGTCGCCGCGCTGGTCGAGCGCGTGCGCGCCGAGCGCGGCAACGTGATCTGGCTCGACAAGATGCTCCCCAAGCGCGAGGTCATCCAGATCCTCAGCCACGCGACCGTCTTCACGTGCCCGTCGATCTACGAGCCGCTGGGCATCGTCAACCTCGAGGCCATGGCGTGCGAGACGGCCGTCGTGGCCACCGCCACGGGCGGCATCGTCGAGGTCGTCGACGACCGCGTCACCGGCCTGCTCGTCCCCTTCGAGCCCGGCGACGACCCGTCGCGCGAGCCGCGCGACCCGGCCGCCTTCGCCGCCGCCATCGCCGAGCGCGTCAACGCGCTCGTCCGCGACCCCGCCCGCGCCGCCGAGATGGGCCGCGCGGGCCGCGCCGCCGTCGTCGAGCGCTTCGCCTGGCCGGCGATCGCCGAGCAGACGGTCGCGCTCTACCGGCGGCTCGTCGGCTAACGGCCCATTCAGGTTTCTCTCAGGATCCGCGTCGAGCATGGGCGCCGATGCGCGTCCTGGTGGTCGACGACGAGCCGGCGGTCCGCGAGGCGCTGGAGCGGATCCTGCGGCTCGGCGGCTTCCAGGTCGAGCTGGCCGGCAACGGGCGCGAGGCGGTGCGCCGGCAGGCCGCCGCGCCGGCGGACGCGGTCCTGCTCGACGTGATGATGCCGGGGCTCGACGGGCTGGAGGTCTGCCGGCGCCTGCGCGACGTCGGCGACCGCACGCCGGTACTGATGCTCACGGCGCGCGACGACGTCGGCGATCGCGTCGCCGGGCTGGAGGCGGGCGCCGACGACTACCTGCCCAAGCCCTTCGCGCTCGACGAGCTGCTGGCGCGCCTGCGCGCCCTGCTGCGCCGGTCGGGCTGGCAGGGCGACCGGCGCCTGCTGCGCTTCGGCGACCTCGAGCTCGACCCGGGCGCCCACGAGGTCCGTCGCTGCGGACGCGAGATCGAGTTGACGCGCACCGAGTTCCTCCTGCTCGAGCTCTTCATGCACCACCCGCGCCAGGTCCTCACCCGCGAGCAGATCTTCGACCGCGTCTGGGGCTACGACTTCGGGCCGGCGTCCAACTCGCTCGAGGTCTACGTCGGCTACCTCCGGCGCAAGACCGAGGCCGAGGGCGGGCCGCGGCTGATCCATACAGTGCGCGGCGTCGGCTACGCGCTCCGCGAGTCGCCATGAGCTTCCGCCTACGCGTCACGCTGCTCGCGACCGCCGCGGTCGCGATCGCGGTCGTGGCCGCCTCCGGGGTCGTCTACGTGGTCGTACGCCACCAGCTGCTGGGCGAGGTGGACAGCAGCCTCGTCAACCGCGCCCGCGAATTCGTCCAGCACCCCGGGCCCGGGCCCGACATCGGGATCGTGCCGCTCGGCCCGCGTGCGAGCCTCAGCGGCCCGCCGACGGTTCTCCAGGTG
>DASXRF010000484.1:0-10193 GCA_036506755.1 Solirubrobacteraceae bacterium
AGGAGTTCTTCCGCGCGGTGGTCACCAACGCGCGGCTGACGGTCCACCTGACGCTCGAGGCGGGCACGAACGCGCACCACATGATCGAGGCGCTCTTCAAGGCCTTCGCGCGGGCGCTGCGCGCGGCGATCTCGCTCGACCCGACCGAGCCCGGCGTGCCGTCGACCAAGGGGACGCTCACGGCGTGATCGGGATCGTCGACTACGGGATGGGCAACCGCCGCAGCGTCGAGAAGGCGTTCGAGCACGTCGGCGCGGAGCCGCGGCTGACGTCGGAGCACGCGGTCCTGCGCGCGGCCGACGGGCTCGTCGTGCCCGGGGTGGGCGCGTTCCCCGAGGCGATGCGCCGGCTGCGCGCCGCGGGCCTGGACGAGCTCGTGCGCGAGCGTGCCGCCGAGGGCGTCCCGGTGATCGGCCTGTGCCTGGGCATGCAGCTGCTGCTCGAGCGCTCCGAGGAGCACGGCGGCGCCGAGGGGCTCGGCCTCATACCGGGCGAGGTGCGGACGCTCGACGCCCGCGGCCTGAAGCTGCCGCACATCGGCTGGAACGAGGTCCGGTGGACGCGCCGCTCGCCGCTCGTCGAGGGGCTGCCCGACCCGGCGACCTTCTACCACGTGCACAGCTTCGTGCCGCACCCCGAGCCGGACAGCGCGCTGGGGCTGTGCGAGTACGGCGCCGAGTTCGTCAGCGTCGTCGAGCGCGGCAGCGTGTACGGGGCGCAGTTCCACCCCGAGAAGTCCTCGCGCAACGGGCTCGCGCTGTTGCGCAACTTCGCGGCCATCTGCGCGCGCGTGGGCGCGAGCGCATGATCCTGTACCCGGCGATCGACATCTCCGAGGGCCGGGCGGTCCGCCTGCGCCAGGGCCACTTCGACGAGGTCACCGTCTACCAGGACGACCCGCTCGAGGCGGCGCGCTCGTGGATGGAGGCGGGCGCGCGGTTCCTGCACGTCGTCGACCTCGACGGCGCGCGGGCCGGCCGGCCCGAGAACCTGCGCCACCTGGAGCGGATCACCGGCGAGCTCGGCGCGCCAGTCCAGTACGGCGGCGGGCTCCGCACGCTCCCGGCAGTTCGCGACGCGCTGCGCGCGGGCGCCCAGCGCGTCATCCTCGGCACGGCCGCCTACACGGACATCGACTTCCTCGACGACGTGCTCGCCGCCTACGGCGAGCGGGTGCTCGTCTCCGTCGACACGCGCGGCGGCCACGTCTCGACCGCGGGCTGGACGGAGACCACCCAGATGCCCGCCGACGACGTCATCCGCCGGCTGCAGGAGCGCGGCGTCAAGCAGCTCGTCTACACGAACGTCGACAAGGACGGGATGCTCGAGGGCGTCGACGTCGACGAGGTGCGCCGGATCGCGTCGATCGTTCGCGGCCGGTTCCTGTACTCGGGCGGGATCGGCGTGCTGGACGATCTCGAGCACCTGGCGGCGCTGCGGCAGGTCAATCTCGCCGGCGTCGTCGTCGGCAAGGCGCTCTACGAGGGGCGCTTCACGGTCGGCGAGGGCCAGGCGGTCCTGGACTGAGCCTCACGGCTCGCGCGTCTCGAGCGGGCTCGTCGCCGGGCCCTCGAGCACGCTGCCGTCGACGTCGAAGCGCGAGCCGTGGCACGGGCAGTCCCAGCTGCGCTCCGCGGCGTTGTAGCGCAGCAGGCAGCCGAGGTGGGTGCAGCGCAGCGACACGGCGTGCAGCGTGCCGTCGTCGTCGCGGAAGACGCCCTTCTTCGCGACGGCGCCCACGATGCGCGCCTCACCCGGCGGGACGTCCTCCGCCGCCTCCGCCTCGCCCGGCTTCAGGCGGTCGACCACGAAGTCCGTGGCGAACCGCGCGCCCAGCTGGGCGACCTTCGGCGTGCCGCTCAACGTCACGCGGGCGGGGGAGAAGCGCCCGGCCCACGGGTTGTCGCGCCCGGCGATGAGGTCGCTGAGGATCCGCGCGGCGAACGTGCCGCTGGTCAGGCCCCACTTGGCGAAGCCCGACGCGACGTAGAGGTCGCCGGCTCCGGGGGCGTAGCGGCCGATGAGCGGCAGGTGGTCGTAGGGGACCGGGTCCTGGGCCGACCAGCGGTGGATGACCGCCGCGAGGTCGAAGTGCTCGCGGGCGAAGGCCTCCAGGCGCTCGAAGCGCTCGGGCGTCGCCTCGGTCGACCCGGCGGGGTGGCCCTCGCCGCCCACGACGAGCAGGTCGCCGGCCGAGCGCAGCGAGCGCGTGGTGCCTCCCGCCGAGATCGCCATCGGCCGCGGCGCAGCGCCGCCACGCAGCCGGGCGGCGATGCAGTAGGACCGCGCCGGCTCGAGGCGGGTGAAGAAGAGCCCGCGGTCGAAGAGCGGGTAGTGGGCGGCGTCGACCACTTGTTGCGCGGCCACCGCGCCGCGCTCGGTCTCGACGCCGCCTGAGCCGAGCGCGGCGGCGCGCGTGTCCTCGTAGACCGCGCACCCGTCGCCGTCCACGGCGGCGGCGAGGCCCTGGACGTAGCGGACCGGGTGCAGCTGGACCTGGTCGTCGAGGCGCACGGCGCCCGACGTCGGGAAGGGCAGGTCGGCGTCCTCGACGAGGGTCACCGGGAGCTCGGCCTCGGTTGCCGCCTCGAGCTCGTCCTCGATCGACGAGCGCTCGGCGTCCGAGGCCGCGTAGGTGATCGCGGGCCGCATCTCGAGGTCGCAGTCGATGCCCTCCTCGGTGGCCAGCGCGGCGACGAGGTCGACCGCCGCAAGGCTGGCCTCCGCGTAGACGGCGGCGCCCTCGGCGCCGTGGTGGCGGCGGATCGCGCTGTAGACGGTCTGCTGCAGGGCGCTGACCTTGGCGGTCGTGCAGCCGGTCACGCCCGAGCCGACACGGCGCGCCTCGAGGACCGCGACGCGGGCGCCGTCGCGCTTGAGCAGCAGCGCGGTGGTCAGGCCGGTGATCCCGCCGCCGATGACGGCGACGTCCACTTCGAGGTCCCCGGGGAGCGGGGGATAGGACGTCGGCTCGACCGTGGCGAGCCAGAGCGATTCCGTGGCTGAGGTGGTCATCCAGGCGGGTACCGTGGCAGGTCGTGCACCTCAAGCGCGTCATCCCCTGCCTCGACGTCGACGGCGGGCGCGTCGTCAAGGGCACGCGGTTCCTCGACCTGCGCGACGCCGGCGATCCCGTCGAGCTGGCCGCGTACTACGACCGCGAGGGCGCCGACGAGCTCGTCTTCCTCGACATCACGGCGACGAGCTCCAAGCGCGACACCGTCGTCGAGCTGGCGCGGCGGACCGCCGACGAGGTCTTCGTCCCGTTCACGATCGGCGGCGGCATCCGCTCGACCGAGGACGCCCAGGCGGTGCTCGACGCGGGCGCCGACAAGGTCTCGGTCAACTCCGCCGCGGTCGCGCGCCCCGAGCTGATCTCGGAGCTGGGCGAGGTCTTCGGCGCGCAGTGCGTGGTGCTGGCCATCGACGCGCGCGGCCGGGGAGACGGGACCTGGGAGGTGGTCGTCGCCGGGGGCCGCGAGCCGACCGGGCGCGACGCCGTCGCATGGGCGCGCGAGGGCGTCGAGCGCGGCGCGGGGGAGATCCTGCTGACGAGCATGGACCGTGACGGCACCAACGACGGCTACGACCTTGCCCTCACGCAGGCGGTGGCCGAGGCGGTCGGCGTGCCGGTCATCGCCTCGGGCGGGGCGGGCGAGCTCGACCACCTCGCCGAGGCGCTCGACGCCGGCGCCGACGCGGCCCTCGCCGCGTCGATCTTCCACTTCGGCCGCTTCTCGATCGCTCAGGCCAAGGAGCATCTCGCCGCCTCCGGCCTGCCGGTGCGGCTCGCATAGCCATGCGCGCGCGACTCGTCCTCGTCGCGCTTCTCGCGGCCATGGGCGCCGCAGCCGCGGGATCCGCCGACAGCCCCGGCGAGGGCGAGTGCGCGGCGCTCAGCGTCCCCGGGCGGGCGATCGAGCATCCCTTCGTGCTGCCCGGCGGCGAGCGCGCGGTCCTGCGCGACCCCTACGGCGGCCTGGTGTTCCGCAACCGCCTGTTCGTCTCGTTCGTCGTCAAGACGGTCGACAAGGCCCGTCGCGACCAGCTCGTCGACCATGTCGAGTGGCGGCTGGACGGCGACGCGACGGCGCTGGCGCGCAACCGCGGCGGACGCTACGCGCTGCTCCTGCCGTCGACGGGCTTCCCCGCCGGCCAGCATCAGCTCACCGCGCACGTCGTGCTGCACGACGGCCAGGCGCTCGACAAGACGATCGACGTCAACGCCACCGACTGCCAGCCAGTCACCCTGAACGCCGACATCGCGGTCAACCGCGGCCGGCGGGCGCCGGTGACGCTCAGCGTCGGCAGCGGCGGCCCGCCGATGCGCACCGTCGCCTTCACCGCGCTGCGCGGCCTGCGCGCGACGGCGCCCGCGGCGCTGCGCGGCCGGGCCGCCGGGACGCTGAGCTTCTTCGACGGCGTGTCGAACCCGGGGGCGCCGCGCGGGCCGGCGTCGACGCTTCGTCTGCCCCGCCGCGCGTCGGGCCGCATCGTCGTGCTCCTGCGCCGCCGCGCGCTGCGCGTGACGCTGCATCCGGGTCGCCGGCGGCTGCTCGACGTCAGCGGCCTGCCGGAGGGGACGACCGGCGTCCGGGTCCGGTTGGCGAGCGGGGTTGTTGCGCCGCGGCGGAGCTGTCCCGTGCGCGCCGACCTCGTGGCGACCGTGCTCGGGGGGCGGGGGAGTGGCGCGGCGGCGGTGCGGGCTTCGGTTCGCTGCTAGCCGGGGCTTGGCGCTACGCTCGCTGCGTTTGTTGCGGGCTGCGGCCGGGTCGGTGGCTACCGAGGGGAAGCGGGATCGTGGTCCGCGCCCGGGCCGAGCGGAAACACGCCATGCGCGGCTCCCCCGGACGACGAGATGACGGTTGGGGCTCTATATGCGACCCAAATGACCACTCGTCTCACGCAGGAGCGCCAACGCGCCAGCCCGCACAGGGAGGCGCCGCGGAGCGCGCCCGACACAAGCGGTCACAAGGACCAACGGCTCGTTCCCCTCAGTGCAATCGGACCAGGTCGCACGCCGCGACCAACGACCGAGCGGAGCGCTACCTAGCTCCGCCGCTTCTTCGGCTTGAGCGCGAAAACGCTCGAATACCCCATCAGGAAGATGCGGTGCCCGTCGGAGACCACGGGGTTGAAGGCCCCCTTGCGCGTCCGCCACACGAACCGCCCCGTGCGCGCGCCCACGGCCGTCGTCGTGCGGCTCAGCGTCGAGTAGAAGACGAGATCGCCGAGCACGACGGTTCCGCCGGAGATCTTGCCCTCGGCGCTGCGCGTCCAGCGCGGCCGGCCGGTCTGCGCGTCGAGCGCGTAGAGCTTGTTGTCGTAGGAGCCGATGTAGACGGTCGGGCGACCGTGCGGGACCTTCGCCACCGCCGGCGAGCCGTAGACGTAGCCGCCGGTGCCGTGGCGCCAGGCCAGCCGGCCGCTGGCGGCGCCGAACGAGTAGACGTTGCCGTCCGTGCTGCCGAGGTAGACGCGGTCGTAGGCCACGGCGGGCGTCGAGTAGAAGTTGCCGCCGCCGGAGGCCGACCAGCGCCGGCTGCCATCGCGGGCGCGCACCGAGTAGACCTCGCCGCCATAGGAGCCGAAGTACAGGTTGCGGTGGTGGTCCATCGCCAGGCCGGCCTTGACGGCGCCGGAGGCCTGGAAGGTCCAGCGCAGGCTGCCGTCGCGCGCGTTGAGCGAGTAGACGGTCCCGTCCTCGGAGCCGAAGAAGACGCGCCCGTGGTCGATCAGCGGGGAGGACTCGGCGCGGCTGGGCAGCTTGCGCGCCCACCGGACCCGGCCGTTCGCGGCGTCCAGCGCGATGATCCGGCCGCCATCCGAGCCCTTGTAGCGCTGCAGCAGCACCGCGTAGACGGTGTTGTGCGCGTACGCGGGGGAGGCGGCCGCCAGCGAGCCAACCTTCTTCTTCCACAGCAGGCGGCCCGTCCGCCGGCTGAGCGCATACAGGGCGCCGTTGTTCTTGAGCATGAACAGGGCGCGCCGGCCCAGGACGGGCGGGAACTCGATCAGCACCGAGCCGCGATCGGACCACATGTGGTTGTAGGGAGGGTGCAGCGCCGACGGGTCGCGCAGCGGGAACTCGCGCGTGCGCTGCTTGTTGTAGCCGTAGACCGCCCACTCGAAGGAGGGTTCGCGCTTGCCATGGCGGCGCGGCTCGGGGACCGGCGGCCGGCCCGGCTGATTCCTGAACTCGACGTTCGGATTTGAGATGTCCTGATTGCGGACCGTCAGCGCCCACGCTGCGGCCGCGATGAGGAACGTCGAGCCCAATCCCGCCAGCCAGGCCAGCCACCGCCGTAGGCGGGGCCCTCGGGACATGGGATAGGACTGTAGCCCGTGGACCCGACGGCTCAGCTCATCTACGAGCGCCTGACGGGCCTTCCGGCGGGGGGGTCGGTGCTCCATGCGGCAGACCGTTTTCCAGGGTTATGGATAGTCGGGGGTGCGGTCCGGGACGCTCTGCTCGGCGTACCCAGCCGGGACGTCGACCTCGCGGTCGAGGGCGAGATCGGTCCTGTAATCGGCGCGTTGGGCCAATCCCTGGAGGAGCACGGTCGGTTCGGCACGGCCTCGGTCCAGACGCCCGACGGCAGCCTGGTCAACGTCGTCCGCACCCGCGCGGAGGCCTATCCGCGCCCCGGCGCCCTGCCCGTGGTGCGCCCGGCGGGCATCGACGACGACGTCGCCCGCCGCGATTTCACCGTGAACGCGATCGCCGTCGGCCTCTCGCCCGACGTCCGCGGCGAGGTCCGGGCGCCCGCTCGCGCGCTCGCGGACGTCGAGGACCGCCTGCTGCGCGTCCTGCACGACCGCTCGTTCCTCGACGACCCCACGCGCCTGCTTCGCCTGGCGCGCTACGAGAGCCGGCTCGGCTTGGCGGTCGAGGGCCGCACCGCCGCGCTGGCGGCCGAGGCGACGCTCGACACGGCCTCGGGCGACCGCATCGGTGATGCGGTCCGCCAGCTGCTCGCAGAGCCCGACCCGCTGGCCGCCCTGTCCGTCGCGGCGCGCTTCGGACCGCCCGTCCCCGACCCCGACGCCGACCTCGCCCGCGCCGGCCTGGCGCTGCTGCCGCCCGACGGGAGGCCCGACCTCCTCATCCTCGCCGCCGCCGGCGAGGGGATCGAGGAGCGCCTGCGCGAGCTCGGCTTCACCGCCGCCGATACCCGCCGGGCGGCGCGCGCGGCGCAGGCCCGCGAGCTCGCCGCGGCGCTGTCGCAGGCGCGGCGCCCGAGCGAGATCGCCGCCGCCGCGCGCGGCTGGCCGGTGGAGGGCGTCGCGCTGGCCGGCGCGCTGGGGGCCGAGCCGCAGGCGCGGGCCTGGCTCGACGAGCTGCGCCACGTGCGCCTGGCCATCACCGGCGACGACCTGCGCGCGGCGGGCGTCCCGGAGGGCCCGGAGCTCGGCCGCCGGCTGGCGCGGGCGCTGGCCCGGCGGCTCGACGGCGAGCTCGGGCCGGGCGCCGAGGCCGAGCTGCGCGAAGCACTTGAGGGCTAGTGCCGCGTCAGCCAACCTTCGCCCCGTTCGGCGGGCCCTCGCCGCGCCGGGCGCGGCCGTCGGGCTTGAACGTGCCACCAGCATGCCCTGCGCCCGCCGCCCACGCCAGGCACGACGATGGCTCCGCCGGCGACGAGGCGATTGTTGCCCGACACGGCACTAGCCTCGACCGCAGTGCAGCTGCCCGCGCCCTTCCGCGCCCACGGCGATCACCTGGCCATCGATCTGGACGGCGCTACGGCGCTGTTCTCGACGCGCCGCGGCGGCGTGTCCGAGGGGCCGTTCGCCAGCCTGAACATCGGCCGGCTCACGGGCGACGACGGCGCGCGCGTGGACGCCAACCGCGAGCGGCTGGCGGACCACGTCGGCATCGACTGGGGGCGCTTCGCGCGGGCGATCCAGGTCCACGAGACGACCGTGCGCCGCGTCGCGCGCGTCCCGCGTCGCGACGATCCCTGGGAGCACGCCGACGGGCACGCGACCGCGCTGCCCGGCGTCCCGGCGCTCGTCTTCGTCGCCGACTGCCTGCCGATCGCCCTCGTGGCGCCGGGCGCGGTGGCCATGGTCCACGCGGGGTGGCGCGGCCTGGCCGGCGGCATCGTCGCCGAGGGCGTGCGCGCGCTCGACGGGGACGGGCCGGTGCGCGCGGTCATCGGCCCGGGCATCGGAGCCTGCTGCTACGAGGTCGACGACGACGTGCGCGCGCGCTTCCCCGCCGAGGCCGCCGACGGCCGGCGGCTGGACCTCAAGCTCGCCGCCCGGCGCGCGCTCGAGAGGGCCGGCGTTGCCGAGGTGCACGACGCCGGCCTGTGCACCGCCTGCCACCCCGAGCTCTTCTTCTCGCACCGCCGCGACCGCGGGACGACCGGGCGCCAGGCCGGGGTGGTGTGGCTGCGCGGCTAGTTCCGTGTCAGGCAACATTCGCCTCGTCGCCGGCGGAGCCATCGTGGTGCCTGGCGTGGGCGGCGGGCGCAGGGCATGCTGGTGGCACGTTCAAGCCCGACGGCCGCGCCCGGCGCGGCGAGGGCCCGCCGAACGGGGCGAAGGTTGGCTGACGCGGCACTAGACCCCGCCCGCGTGCGGGCGAACCTCGAAGCGGTCCGGGCGGAGGTCGGCGACGGCGTCGAGATCCTCGCGGCGACCAAGTACGTGCCGCTCGACCAGATCGGCGCGCTTGGCGAGGCGGGCGTCACGCTGGCCGGGGAGAACCGCGCCCAGGACCTCGTCGCCAAGGCCGCCGCGCATCCCGAGCTGACGTGGGACTTCATCGGCCGGCTGCAGAGCCGCAAGGTCAAGCAGGTGCTGCCGCACGTCCGCTACATCCACTCCGTCGCCAGCGACAGCGCGCTGCGCGAGCTCGGCAAGCACGGCACGCCCGAGACGCGGGTGCTCGTCGAGGTCAACGTCGCGCAGGAGGCCGACAAGGCCGGGATCGTGCCCGGCGAGCTGCCGGACTTCCTGGAGCGCTGCCCCGTCGAGGTCGTGGGCCTGATGACCATGCCGCCGTACGCCTCCGAGCCCGAGGACAGCCGCCGCTGGTTCGCCGCCCTGCGCGAGCTCGCCGAGCGCCACGGCCTGCGCGAGCTCTCCATGGGGACCAGCCAGGACTACGCCGTGGCGGCCCAGGAGGGGGCGACCATCGTGCGGATCGGCGCACGGCTCTACACTTGAGCCGCAGGATTCGCCGCAAACCCCGCGAATCCGCCCACCGAGCATGGCTTTCAAGGACTCCTGGCACTCCGCGCTCGTCTACTTCGGCCTAGCCGAGGAACGTCACGCGACCGACGAGTACGACGACGATCTTCCGCGCGAGCCGGAGGCCGAGCTGCAGGACCGCTACCACGAGCGGCCCAACGTGCGTCGCCTGCGCCGCCGCCGCGACGAGATCGACGACATCTTCGCGGACGACGACGAGCCCACCGGCCGCCCGACGAGCCGCCTGCGCACCGTCAACGGCGGCGGCCGCGACGTGCGCGTGCACCTCGTGATCCCCAAGTCGTTCAACGACGCCCAGCAGGTGGCCGACAAGTTCAAGGACTCGGTGCCGGTCATCCTCAACCTGCAGGGCGTCGAGACCGACCTCTCCAAGCGCCTGATCGACTTCGCCAGCGGGCTGACCTACGCGCTCGACGGCGGCATGCAGCGGATCGCCGACAAGGTGTTCATGCTCACGCCGCGCAACGTCGAGATCTCGGCGGAGGAGCGCGCGCGGCTGATCGAGAAGGGCTTCTTCAACCAGTCCTAGACTCCGCCGACGGATGCTCGGCTTCGTCGGCAGCGGCAACATGGCGCGTGCGCTCGCGCGCGGCTGGGGCGATCCCGTGCTCGCCACCGACTCGGGCTCGGGGCGCGCCAAGCGGCTCGTCGCCGAGCTCGGCGGCGAGGCGCTGCGCTCGAACGCGGACCTCGCGCAGCGTGCTGACTCGATCGTGCTCTGCCACAAGCCCTACCAGCTCGAGGAGGTCGCGGCTGAGGCGGCGCCGCACGCGCACCACGTCATCTCGGTGCTGGGCGGCATCGGGCTCGAGCGCCTGCGCGCGGCCTACCCGCAGGCGACGGTCGTGCGCGCCATGCCCAACACGCCGGTCGAGGTCCGCCAAGGCGTCACGGTCCTCGCCGAGGGCGACGGCGCCGAGGAGGCTCGCCTGCTCTTCGATCGCCTCGGCCACGTCTTCATCGTTCCCGAG
>DASXRF010000485.1:0-11037 GCA_036506755.1 Solirubrobacteraceae bacterium
GTTCGGCGGATCGATCCCGCTGGCACCGAAGAGCTATCGCTTCGCGACGTCATTCGGCGAGGCGACGCAGCTGGCCAAGGAGGCCGACGTGCGCATCTCCGGCGTGTCGGTCGGCAAGGTCAAGGACATCCACACGCTGCCGACCGGCCGGTCGCGCGCGGTCATCCAGATGGACGATCGCTACGCGCCGATCCCGCGCAACACGCGGGCGACGCTGCGCCAGAAGACGCTGCTCGGCGAGACGTACGTCGAGCTGACGCCGGGCGACCGGTCGAGCGGCATGCTGCGCGACGGCGGGACGCTGCCGGCTTCACAGGTCTCCCCGACCGTGGAGCTCGACGAGATCTTCCGGACGTTCGACCACAGGACGCGCGAGGCGTTCCGGACGTGGTTCCAGTCGCAGGCCGCCTCGGTGCGCGGCCGGGGACTCGACATCAACGACGCGTTCGGCAACCTGGCGCCCTTCGCGGTCGACGTCGACGCGCTGCTGCGCGTGCTGAAGGCCCAGCAGCGCGACGTGCGCCGCGCGGTGCGCGACACGGGGACGGTGTTCGCGGCCCTCACCGCGCGCGACGACGAGCTGCGCCACCTGATCGTCAACTCCAACCGCGTCTTCTCGGCGACGGCGGAGCGCAACGAGGAGCTCAAGGCGTTCTTCCGCGTGCTGCCCGAGTTCCAGCGCCAGTCGATCCTGACCGTCGAGCGCCTCACCCGCTTCGCGCGCAACACCGACCCGCTGGTCACCCGGCTGCGGCCGGCCGCCCGCGAGCTCTCGCCGACCCTCGAGCAGGTGGGCGCGCTGGCTCCCGACCTCAAGGGCTTCTTCGGCGACCTGGGCCCGCTCAGCGATGCCGCCCGGCCCGGGCTGCCCGCCTTCGAGCGCTTCCTCGACGAGTTTCGCGCGGTCCTTGGCGAGTTCGACCCGGCGCTGCGCAACCTCAACCCGTTCCTGCGCTACATCGGCGCCTACCGCGACGAGCTGCGGGCGTTCTTCGCCAACTCGGTCGGCATCACGCAGGCGACCGACCGACCGCCGAACTCCAAGGGGCCGGTCCACTACGGCCGCGGCATGTCGATCGGCAACCCGGAGAACCTCGCGGCGTATCCGCGGCGCATCGGCTCCAACCGCGCGATGGCCTACGCGCTGCCCCGCGCCGGGCTGAAGGTCGGCACCACCGGGCTGCCGGTGTACGACGCCCGCGGCTGCGCCAACGGCGAGCCGTCGATCGCGCCGCCCGACCCGGCGCAGCCGCAGCCGCTGGTGCCCGGGATCCTGCGCTTCACCTTCGGCTACGACCAGGAGGGCCAGACGACCGGCCCGGTGCGCGCTCCCGCGTGCGTGCCGCAGGGCGCCAACGGTGCCGGCGGCGCCCTACCCGGCCAGTTCCCGCGCCTGACGCCCGACGCGCCGCCGGCGCCCTAGTGGACTCGTCGCAAGTCCGACGGGTTTCGGACGACGCCCGCTGCCGCCCGGCGCTGCACACCCACCGGCCCGGCTGACGCAGCCTCAGGGCAGCAGCGGGCCGAGCAGCCGCGGTCCGAGCGGCCTCGGCCGGTGGCGTCCCTGCGGCCGGACGCTCGAGCGCGCGATGCGGACGGTCGGCACGCCGCGCACCCGCCCGTCGCCGACGTCGACGTACCACGCCCGCGGGGTCGCGGCGATCAGGCGGCCCTCGATGAGCTGACCCTGCATCGTGCGGACCGAGGCGGCGGGGATGGGCGGCGGCGACAGCGTCCGCTCGACGAGCACGGCGAGCAGCAGCGCGCAGAACACCGTCGCGAGCGCGAACCCGGTGTGCCAGCGATAACGGTTGACCAGCCAGATGCTCGCCCCGGCGGCGACGAGGGCCGCCGGCGTCACCGCGAAGGCGAGGACGAGCGCGCCGGCGGCGCTCGCGCCCGCGGCGAGCCACCGCCGGCGGACGACCGAGGCGCGCGCTCGCTCCGACCGGCGCTCGAGCCGGCGCAGGCGGCGCTCGTAGTGCTCGGCGGTCTCCGCGCTCGGCCCCCGCCCGAGCTCCTGGCGCAGCTGGGCGTGGTCGGCGATGAGCCGCTCGACGACGCCGTCGACCGTCTGCTTGCGATCGGACTCGTGGAGCACGAGGCGCAGCAGCCAGGCGGCGAGGATCACGACCGGGACCATGGTGAGCGCGGCCAGGGCCGCGTCGACGCCGATGGCCACAAGCTGCGCGAACGGCACGACCGGGAGGACGTCGGCGGGTGAGAGCCCCGTGTCGCGCAGCTGGCCGGTCTTCAGCCCGGCGCCGATCACGTACAGCCCGCCGATGGCCAGCACGGCGAGCAGCGGAACGGTGAGGGCCCAGCGCAACGCCGCGGTGACGTCGGCGCTCACCTGCGGCAGCGGGGGCGGCGCGCTGAGCGACCGGATCGGCGTCGGCTGAGCAGCCAAAGCGCGCGGAACGTACGCGGTGCATCGGACGGAAGTGCATTGGCCGGTCAATCGAAGCGCAGGCCGCGGATGCGCTCGGCGTGGCGCTCGTTGAGCTCGCGCGACGCGCGGAAGAACTCGGCGATCCGGCGCAGCTCTTGCAGCGTGAAGCGCTCGACCATCGCGCTCCTACCCTCGACCGCGATCGGTCCCCAGATCGCCTCGGTGCGCTCGCGCATCAGCGGCGTGAGCTCGACCAGCACCCGCCGGCGGTCGCTCTCGTCGCGCACGCGGCGCGCGTAGCCCTTCGCCTCCAGGCGGTCGAGGACGGCGGTGACCGCGGCGGTCGTCAGCCCGCTGAGCTCGGCCAGGCGTCCGGCGGTGATGCGCCCGCCCTCGTTGTCGACGATGTTCAGGCACTGCGCGTCCGTGCGGTTGATGCCGAGCGCCTCGTTCGCCAGGGCGTCGAAGCGCGCGGTCGCCGCCTCGCTGGCCCGCGCCTCGTAGATCACCTCGGCGACCGCCTTCTCCTCGCGTTCTCTTGACAATCTACTATCTCATTTGTTTAGATATTCACCTGTCGAGAGGATTCTAGGAGGCGGTGGTGATCGAAAGCAAGGGCTTGAGGAAGGACTACGGCAGCGTCCGCGCGCTCGACGGGCTGAGCTTCGAGGTCTCCCCCGGGACGATCTTCGGACTGCTCGGACCCAACGGCGCCGGCAAGTCGACGGCCGTGAAGGTGCTGACCACGCTCGCGCGGGCCGACGGCGGCGAGGCGTGCGTGGCCGGCCACGACGTCGCGCGCGAGCCCGGCGAGGTGCGCCGGGCGATCGGCGTCGTCGCCCAGCGCTCGGGCGTCGACGTCCAGCTCACCGGGCGCGAGAACGTCGTGCTCCACGGCCGCCTGCAGGGGCTGCGCGGCCGCGAGCTGGCCCGGCGCGCCGACCAGCTGCTCGACGAGTTCGGGCTGGCCGAGGCCGCCAACCGCGTCGCGCGCGGCTACTCGGGCGGCATGCAGCGCCGCCTCGACATCGCGATGGGCCTGGTCCACCGCCCGCAGGTGCTCTTCCTCGACGAGCCGACCACCGGCCTCGACCCGGAGGTGCGCGCCGCGATGTGGACCGAGATCGCGCGCCTGCAGCGCGAGGAGGGCCTGACGATCCTCCTGACGACGCACTACCTCGAGGAGGCCGACCAGCTGGCCTCGAGCCTGGCGATCGTCGACCGCGGGCGCGTCGTCGCGCAGGGCTCGCCCGACGAGCTCAAGGCGAGCCTCGAGGGCGACGCCGTCCAGGTCGAGCTCGAGGACCGCAACGCGAACGGCAACGTCAGCGCCGCGCTCGCGCGCGTCGACGGGCTGCGCGACGTGACGGTCGACGGCCGCACGCTGCACGCCCGCGCGCCCGACGGCGGCCGGGCCGTCCCGGCGGTCCTCGCCGCGCTCGACGCGCACGCCATCCCCGTCGCCTCGGTGAAGGTCGCCCGGCCCTCGCTCGACGACGTCTACCTGCGCTTCGCCGGCCGCTCGTTCGCGGCCGCGGAGGCCAACTCGAAGGAGGACCGATGACCGCCGTCGCCGACACCGTCGCCCTCACCGTCCGCGACCTGCTGCGCCTCTGGCGCCAGCCGGTCTTCATCTTCGTGAGCCTCGTGCAGCCCGTGATCTGGCTGCTGCTCTTCGGCGCGCTGTTCGAGCGCGTGGTCGACATCCCGGGCTTCGAGGGAGGCGACTACAAGCAGTACATCGTCCCCGGCGTGCTCGTCATGACCGCCTTCTTCTCGAGTGGCTGGAACGGCATGTCGACGGTCGAGGACCTCGAGCGCGGCGTCACCGACCGACTGCTCGTCACGCCGGTGCGGCGCTGGCCGCTGATCGCCGGGCGGGTCGGCCAGAACCTCGTGCAGGTCACCATCCAGTCGGTGATCATCGTCGCGCTGGCGCTGGCGATCGGCGTCTCGTTCGACGGCGGGCCGCTCGGCGTCGCGGCGCTCGTGCTGGCGGCGGGCCTGCTCGGGACGGGATTCAGCGCGCTCTCCAACGCGCTCGCGCTCGTGACGCGCACCGAGGAGAGCCTGATCGGTGCGGTCACGTTCCTGCAGCTGCCGCTGGTGTTCCTCTCCACCGCGTTCATGCAGCCGAGCCTGATGCCCGAATGGATGTCGACGGTGGCCGACTACAACCCGGTCAACTGGGCGATCACCGCGGGCCGCGAGGCCGTCCAGTCCGGGACCGACTGGAGCACCGTCGCCGGCTACTGCGGCCTGCTCGCCGCGTTCGCGCTCGCCTGCCTGGTGCTCGCGACGCGGGCCTTCCGCGCCTACCAGGCCCACGTCTAGGAGCGGGCGGCGCCGGGCGACCGGCGCCGCCGTCGCTCGTCTAGTGTCGTGAGTCGGAAGTTCGGGCGCAGGTTGCGGGATGCCCGGTCGTGACTGACGGCCGCCGGTGACCGCAGTCGTACTTGACGTACGGCGAGGTCACCGGTGGTCGTCAGGCGCCAGCGGGCGCCCGCAAACTGCCCGCGAACTGACGACTCACGGCACTAGTGCTGCGCGTACTGCGCGTAGCCGCCAAAGTCGACCGCCACGCACGGCTCGTCGCCCACGACCCACGCGTCGTGACCGGGCGCGATCGAGGCGACGTCGCCGGGGCCGATGTCGGCCTCGGCGCCGTCGTTCATGCGGACGTGCATGCGGCCGGCGAGGCAGTACAGCAGGTGCGGGGCCTCGCAGCTGTCGGTGCCGGCGATCGGCTTGACGTGCTCCGACCACCGCCAGCCCGGCTCGAAGGTCCCGCGCAGGACCGGATGCCCGCTGACGTTGACGACCGCGGCCTGGCCCTTGTCGGCGAAGGGCCGCGTCTCGTCGGGTGACTCGACGCTCTTGACCTCGAGACCCTTGACCCCGATGTCCGCCATCTGAACCTCCTTGTGGGTGCTCGCGTCGAGCCTCGCAGATCCGCGAG
The DNA here is from genome assembly GCA_036506755.1 of Solirubrobacteraceae bacterium. GTDB lineage: Bacteria > Actinomycetota > Thermoleophilia > Solirubrobacterales > Solirubrobacteraceae > DASXRF01. The sequence continues at coordinate 5,352 of DASXRF010000485.1, forward strand.
GATCGCGGGGACCGTTTCCGAGGAAAGGCCAGACGAGATGCCATCGACCGTCGCCCAGGTCGCCGACCTGCTCCACGAGGCCGGCGAGACCCACCATCGCGTGTACCGCATCGTCGACGGCGCGGACGACGACTGGGCCTCCTGGTACGCCGACTGGCTGATCCGGCTGTCCGAGCTGCCGACCCTGCTCGGCGTGACGCCCGTGCCCAGCGAGCTCGTCTACATGCTCGTGCGGCTCGACAAGGAGCACGAGGCCGAGCAGCCCGAAGGCCGCTGGGAGGACTTCTACGCGGAGCGGCTCATCGGGCACTTCCGGCCCTCCGCAAGCAATCCGTAATGGCGCGGCGGCCGGCACGCGGCGAGAATCGCAAGCGTGCCGGCCGGCGAGCACACCCGCGGCTCGATCCTCGTCGTCGACGACGAGCCGACCGTGACCGAGGTGGTCGCGCGCTACCTGCGGCGCGCGGGCTACGACGCGCGCGTGGCCGCCGACGGACCGGGCGCGCTGGCGCAGGTCGCGCGGCGGCGCCCCGACCTGGTCGTGCTCGACCTCATGCTCCCCGGCGTCGACGGCCTCGAGGTCATGCGCCGCATCCGCGAGGCCGACGACGACGGCCACCTCGCGGTGATCCTGCTCACCGCCAAGGGCGAGGAGTCCGACCGGGTGACCGGCCTGCGCCTGGGCGCCGACGACTACGTCGTCAAGCCCTTCTCCCCCGCCGAGCTCGTGGCGCGCGTCGACGCGGTGCTGCGCCGCGTCGAGGTCTCCGCCACCCCCGAGGACCCGCTCGAGTTCGACGGGCTGCGGATCGAGCCGGCCTCGCGCCGCGTGCTCGTCGACGGCGAGGAGGCGGTCCTCACCCACCGCGAGTTCGACCTGCTGCTGTTCCTCGCCCGCCACCCGGGGCAGGTCTTCACGCGCAACCAGCTGATGGACCGCGTCTGGAAGTTCTCCTTCTACACCGACACCTCGACCGTCACCGTCCACATACGCCGCCTGCGCACGAAGATCGAGCCCGACCCGGACCGCCCGCGCTTCGTCGAGACGGTCTGGGGCGTCGGCTACCGGTTCCGGCCGTGAGCCGCGCGCTCGCCGCGGCGGTCGCGATCACGCTGGCCACGGCCGCCGCGATGTGGGCGGCCGACAGCCGCCACGCCGCGCTGGTGGCGCTGGCCATCCTCCTGCCGCTCGCCTGCGCGACCGTCGCGGCGGCCGGCGCGCTCGCCCGCAACCGCGCGCGGCTCGGCGGCGTGCGCCGCCAGCTCGCGGTGCTCGCGGCGATCGCGGTCGCGCAGCTCTTGCTCGTCGTCGGCGTCTTCGCCGCGCGCATGTTCGTCTCCACCCACGACGCCGTCATCGCCGGCCTGCTCGCGCTGCAGACGGCCGCGCTGGCGCTGATCGCCGCGCGGCTCGTCGGGCGACGCATCCTGGGCGACCTCGATGCGATCACCGCCGCCGTCTCCGCCATCGGCGCCGGCGCGCGCGACGTGCGCATCGAGCGCTCGGGCGGCGACGAGCTGGGCGCGCTCGCCCAGGCTGTCGAGGACATGGCGGCGCGGCTGGGCGCGGAGGAGCGTGGGCGCGCCGCGTCGGAGGCCGCCCGGCGCGACCTCGTCGCCGCGGTTTCGCACGACCTGCGCACGCCGATCACCTCGCTGCGGCTGCTGGCCGAGGCCGTCGGCGACGACATGGTCGACGCCGAGACCCGCCGGCTCTACCTCGAGCGCCTCATGACGCACGTGCGCACGCTCAGCGCGCTCATCGACGACCTGTTCGAGCTCTCGCGACTGGAGGCCGGCGACATCCGCTGGTCGATGGAGCGCGTGCGCCTCGACGAGCTCGTGGCCGAGACCGTCCAGGCCATGCGCGCCGACGGCCAGGCGCGCGGGGTGACGCTGCAGGCGTCGGTGCCGAACGGGCTCGCGCCCGCGCGCGCCAACCCGGAGAAGATCCAGCGCGTCCTGTTCAACCTCATCCAGAACGCGATCCGCCACACGCCCGCCGACGGGAGCGTGACCGTCCTGGCCGAGCCGTCCGAGCACGGCGTCGAGATCGAGGTCGCCGACACCGGCGAGGGCATCTCCGACGGCGACCGCGAGCGCGTCTTCGAGGCGTTCTTCCAGGGCGCAGGCCGCGCGGCGCGCAGCGACGACGGCAGCGGCCTCGGCCTCGCGATCTCCCGCGCGATCGTCGCCGCCCACGGCGGGCGCATCTGGCTCGCCGACGCGCCGCGCGGGACGCGGATCAGGTTCAGCCTGCCGGCCGCGTAACGCCCCGGCGAGCCGCCGGACTGAGGCAGCGCAACGCCGTACCACGGAGGAAGACATGCGAGGACTGAAGGGCAAGAACGTGCTGGTCACCGGAGGCAGCTCCGGCATCGGCCAGGCCATCGCCGTGCGCTTCGCGGAGTACGGCGCCAACGTCGCCATCAACTACCTGACGACGCCCGACGAGGCCGCCGGCACCGAGGAGCAGGTCCACGCCTGCATCAACAAGGTCCAGCAGGAGGGCGTCCAGGACGTCCTCGTCCAGGCCGACGTCTCCAAGGAGGCCGACGTCGTCAGGATGGTGGCCGAGACCGTCGAGCAGCTCGGCTCGATCGACGTCCTGGTCAACAACGCCGGCATCCAGATCTCGCGGCCCTCGCACGAGCTCGACAACGGGGCGTTCGACAAGGTCATCGACATCAACCTGCGCGGCGCGTTCATGTGCGCGAGGGAGAGCATCCGCCGCTTCCTCGCCCAGGGCGCGGGCGGCTCGATCGTGAACATCTCGAGCGTCCACCAGATCATCCCGAAGCCCAACTACCTGGGCTACAGCGTGAGCAAGGGCGGGATGCAGAACCTCACCAAGACGCTCGCGCTGGAGTACGCGACACAGGGCATCCGCGTCAACGGCGTGGGTCCGGGGGCGACGATCACGCCGATCAACCGCGCGTGGGTCGACGACCCGGAGAAGGCGCGCCAGGTCGAGGAGCACATCCCGCTGCGCCGCGCCGGCACCGCCGACGAGATGGCCGGCGTGACCTGCTTCCTGGCCAGCGACGAGGCCGCGTACATCACCGGTCAGACGATCTTCGTCGACGGCGGCCTGACGCTGTACCCGAGCTTCGCCACGCCGTGGTCGTCCGAGTGAGCGCGGCGTCCGTGCCCGAGCGCGTGCGGGCGCTCGAGCTCGTCCGCGAGGGGCGGCTGTACGACCTCGGCCGCGAGCTGCACGAGGGCATCCCCGTGTTCCCCGGCCGGCACTTCCGCCAGACGCTCGTGCCGAACCCGGGGCCGCCGCTGGGCGCCAACCGCGTCGACTGGACCACGGAGGTCGTGAGCGCCACGATGCAGCTCGGCACGCACCTCGACGCGCTGTGCCACCTGCGCCGCGGCGACGAGGGCCACGACGGCTGGTCGCTGGCGGAGACCACGCCGTCCGGCGTGACGCGCCTGGGCATCGAGACCGCGCCGCAGTTCGTGACCCGCGGCTGGCTCGTCGACGCCGCGCCGCTCGGCGCCGGCGATGTCATCGGCCTCGAGCACGTGCGCGGGATCGAGCCCGAGCCCGGCGACGCGGTCTTCTTCCACACCGGCTGGGGCGAGCGCTGGTCCGAGCCGCACGCCTACCTCGACGGCCAGCCGGGGCCTGGGCTCGAGCTCGTGCCCTGGCTGGTCGAGCACGGCGTCGCGCTGACCGGCTGCGACACGTGGAGCTACGGGCCCGTCCCGGCCGAGGACCCGGAGCGCCCGTTCGAGGTGCCCCAGACGCTCAACGTCCAGCACGGCGTCTACATCGTCGAGAACCTCGACCTCGGCGCGCTCGCCGCTGACGGCCTGCGCGAGTTCGCGCTCGTGCTGACCCATCCCAAGCTCCGAGGGGCCACCGGCGCGTGGACCTCGCCGATCGCCCTCGTCTGAGGAGGACACGGTGCGCAGCGACTACGACGTCATCATCATCGGCACGGGCGCCGGCGGCGGCACCCTGGCCCACCGGCTCGCCCCCTCGGGCAAGCGCATCCTGCTGCTCGAGCGCGGCGGCTATCTCCCGCGCGAGCCCGAGAACTGGGACTCCAAGGCGGTCTTCCTCGACGGCCGCTACCTGCCCGACGAGGAGTGGCTCGACAAGGACGGCAACCGCTTCCGCCCCCACCAGCAGTACTTCGTCGGCGGCAACACGAAGTTCTACGGCGCGATCCTGTTCCGCCTGCGCGAGCGCGACTTCGGCGAGATACGCCACCACGGCGGGGTCTCGCCCGCCTGGCCGATCTCCTACGAGGACCTCGCGCCCTACTACGACGAGGCCGAGGCGCTCTACCACGTGCACGGCGAGCGCGGCGAGGACCCGACCGAGCCGCCCGCGGCCGGCCCATACCCGTGGCCGGCGGTCAGCCACGAGCCGCGCATCGAGCGCCTTCACGGCGACCTCGAGCGCGCCGGGCTGAACCCGTTCCACCTGCCCGTCGGCGTCCTGCTCGACGAGTCCAAGCCGGGCATGAGCAACTGCGTGCGCTGCGACCGCTTCGACGGCTTCCCGTGCCTGACCGACGGCAAGGCGGACTCCCACGTCCTCTGCGTGCGCCCGACGCTCGAGCAGCACCCCAACGTCGAGCTCATCCGCCACGCGAAGGTCGAGCGCCTCGAGACGAGCGCCTCGGGCCGCGAGGTCACCGACGTCGTCGTCTCGCGCCCCGGCGGCGAGACCGAGACCTACCGCGGCGACGTCGTGGTGGTCGCGTGCGGCGCGATCAACTCGGCCGCGCTGCTGCTGCGCTCCGGCGTCGCCAACTCCTCGGGCGTGGTCGGTCGCCACTACATGTGCCACATCAACAGCGCGATGCTGTCGATCTCCAAGGAGCCCAACCCGACGCGCTTCCAGAAGACCCTCGGCGTCAACGACTTCTATTTCGGCGCCGAGGACTTCGACTTCCCGCTCGGGCACATCCAGATGCTCGGCAAGAGCGACCGCCACATCCTCAAGGGCGGCGCGCCGCGGCTCGTGCCCGGCTACGCGCTCGACTACGTCGCCCGCCACGCGGTCGACTTCTGGCTGACGACGGAGGACCTGCCCAACCCCGACAACCGGGTCACGCTCGAGCGCGACGGCACGATCCGCGTCAGCTACGCCAACAAGAACCTCGAACCGCACAAGCGGCTGATCCGCAAGCTCAAGCATCTGCTGCCCAAGCTCGGCATGCACCCGCACCTGATCCCGAACGAGGTCGCGCGCGACAAGCGCATCCCCATCGAGGGCGTCGCCCACCAGTGCGGGACCGTGCGCTTCGGCACGGATCCCAGGACGTCGGCGCTCGACGTCAACTGCAAGGCCCACGACCTCGACAACCTCTACGTCGTGGACACGAGCTTCTTCCCGTCGAGCTCGGCGGTGAACCCGGCGCTGACCGCGATGGCCAACGCCCTGCGGGTGGGCGACCACCTGCTCGAGCGCCTCGGCGCCACCGCGCCGGCGCGCGAGGAGGTGACGGCGTGACCGTCGGCAAGCTGGCGTCCAGCATCGGGCGGGGCATCGTCGCCGGCGCCGCCGGCACCGCGGCGATGACCGTCTCGTCGACCATCGAGCAGCACCTGCGGGGCCGGCCGCCGTCCACGGCGCCGGCCGACGCGGCGGCCAAGGTGCTCGGCATCAAGGCCTTCACCGACGAGGGAGCGCACAACCGGTTCTCGAACCTCGTCCACTGGG
>DASXRF010000486.1:0-10884 GCA_036506755.1 Solirubrobacteraceae bacterium
CCGCTCTCGACGATCGAGTCGCGCGCCTCGGCGGGGTCGGTGTCGCCGAGCGCGTCGGCGAGGTCGGGCCGACCGGAGGCGAGGACGCGACCGATCAGGCCGCTCAGGTCTTCGGGGTTCGTGCTCATACCCAGATGATCGGCGAGCGGGTGACCAAGACCAATAGGTCGTGCGTCCATCTTGTAGGAGAACCCGATGGCCCAGTGCAGCGCCCAGACCACCAAGAACGAGCCCTGCCGCGCGCACGCGCTCAGGGGCACCGACCCGCCCCTGTGCCCGCACCACGCCGGGGTCCGGCGCCCCGCGAAGTTCGGGCCCGACGCCGTCGACCGCATCGTCTCCGTGCTGCGCGCCGGGAACTACCCGCAGACCGCCGCCGCCGCCGCCGGCATCTCGCTCGAGACGTTCTACGCCTGGCTGCGACGCGGCGACCCCGACCGCGCCGACCCCGCCGACGCGCCCTACCGCGAATTCCGCGAGCGCGTCGAGCGCGCGCGCGGCGAGGGCGAGGCGCGCAACGTCGCGCTCGTCGCGCAGGCCGCCGCGACCAGCTGGCAGGCCGCCGCCTGGCTGCTCGAGCGCCAGTACCCCGAGCGCTGGGCGCGCCCGTCGCAGCGCGGAGACCTGACCCGACCCGATGACCCCGACCGCGACCCCGCCGAGGACCCGCTCGACGCGCTCGACGCCGACATCGTCGAGCTCGCGCCGCGCCGCCGCGCCCGCAAGCGCGCCTGACCGCACCGCGCACCGGCCGCTGCGCCCGTTCACCGTCGACCACTTCCGGGCCTACACCGGCGTCGCCGTCCTCGAGGACGGGACGGCCTTCGCCGCGCAGGACTTCCAGCTCGACGTCGTCGCCGACGTGTTCGCCGGCGCCGAGGAGACCTGGGTCCTCGTCCCCGAGGGCAACGGCAAGACGACCCTCATGGGGCTCGTCGCGCTCTACCACGCCGACTACACCGCCAACGCCAAGTGCCTGCTCGCCGCCAGCTCCCGCGACCAGTGCGGGATCCTGCTCGGCCAGGCCGCTGGGTTCGTCTACCGCACCCCCAGCCTCAAGCGCCGGTTCCGGGTCTTCGAGGGCTACCGGCGCATCGTCGCGCAGCGCACCGGCGGCCGGATCCAGGTCTTCGCCGCCGACGACCGCACCGGCGACGGCGTCATCTTCACGCTCGCGCTGATCGACGAGATGCACCGCCACCGCGACATGCGGCTCTACCGCACGTGGCACGGCAAGCTCGACAAGCGCTCCGGCCAGCTCGTCGGCATCTCGACCGCCGGTGAGCCCGGCGGCGAGTTCGAGCAGACCCTCGAGCGCGTGCGCCGCGACGGCCGCCGGACCCGCACCCGCGACGGCCACGAGCGCATAAAGGCCGGGTCGATGGTCGTGCACCGCTGGGCCGTCCCCGACGACGGCGACGTCGACGACCTCGACCAGGTCAAGGCCGCCAACCCGTTCTCCGGCATCACCGTCGAGTCGCTGCGGCGCAAGCGCCGGCGCAAGTCGCTGACCGACGCCCACTGGCGACGCTTCACCTGCAACCAGCCCGTGCGCGGCGAGAACGCAGCGATCAACGCCGGCGAGTGGACGCGCGCCATCACCTCCGACCGGCCCGAGCCCGGCGAGCCCGTCTGGTGCGGCGTCGACCTCGGCTGGACCTGGGACACGACCGCGATCGTGCCGCTGTGGGTGCCGCACGCCGCCCGGCACGTGCTGCTGGACCCGACGATCATCGTCCCGCCGCGCGACGGCACCTCGACCCCCCCGAGCCGCGTGCAGCAGGCGCTGCTCGACGTCCACGAGGCCAACCCCGTGCACACCGTCGTCATCGACGGGGCCGCCGGCGGCGAGCAGCTCGCCGAGTGGATCGAGCAGCACCTCGGCGCCCGCGTCGTCGTGCACTCCAACGGCAACGCCGCCCAGGCGCTCGCCGCGCAGCGCTTCTACGAGGGCCTGCGCGCCGAGCCGACCCCGACGCTCCAGCACACCGGCCACCCCGAGCTCACCTCGCACGTGCTCAACGCGCGCGCCCGCATGCTGCCGCGCGGCGACGTCGTCTTCGACCGCCCCTCGCAGACGCGCTCGGCCGCCGGCCAGGAGCAGCGCGTCATCGACGGGCTCTCGGCCGGCAGCGCCGTGCACAGCGTCGCCGTCGGCGAGGCGATGGCGCCGCCCCCGATCAACGTCGAGGACTACCGAATCGGACGGCTCTGAGGAGGGACCATGACCGAGACGCACGTCAACGCGATCCACGCCAACGAGTGGGAGGCGTGCAGGCGCCCCGTCGCCGAGAGGCCCGCCGGGGACCTGCACCCCGACGACCGCGCCGTCTTCGACCCGCTCTTCGGCGGCGAGCGCGTCCTGCACGCCGAGGACTACACCCTGCCCAACGGCGTCGAGGTCGTGCACCTGCACGTCGCCGGCGACGAGGGCGACCGCTTCATCGTCCGCGCCGCGCACGAGCACGTCCCCGTCCTCTCGTGACGACCCTGCAGCTCGCGATCGTCTGCGTCTCGGTCCTGACCCTCGCGGCGATCGTCGTCGCCGGGCGCAGCGCCACCGGCGCCCCGCCCGCGCCGCCCGCGACCGCCTCGCTCGGCGACCGCGTCGTCGTGCACACGCTCGACCAGCGCAGCATCCGCGGCACCCTCGACGCGCTCGGCGGCGGCGTCGTCACGCTCCGCGACGCCGCATACCTCGAGGACGGCCAGGCCCACCCGCTCGGCGGCGAGATCCGCGTCCCCGCCCGCAACGTCGCGTTCACCCAGCAGCTCGACGCATGACCACCACCTTCATCGACCCCAACGGCGAGCCCGTCGAGATCGCGCCCGGCCGCGGCGACCTGCGCACCTCGAGCGGCCCGTACAACCCGGCGCTGACCGGCGGGCCGCTGCCGGTCAACCTGTCGCTCGTCGGCGGCAAGACCGTCAGCTACGCCAAGCTCTTCGGCACCCAGCCGTGGGTCGCGGCCGCCGTCATGCGCATGCTCACGTGGGCCGTGCGCGTGCCGCTCAAGGTCTACCGGCGCGTCGACGACGACAACCGCGAGCGCCTGCGCGAGGGCGACCACCCGCTGGCGCGCGCCGTCGTCGACCCCTGGGAGCGCGGCTCGCAGGCCGCGCTCGTGATGGCGATGCTCGGCCCGCTGCTCGTGCACGGCAACGCCCTCAACGAGGTCGACCAGGGCGCCGGCGACGAGATCCGCTTTCGCCCCGCCGACTGGCGGTTCTCCGAGCCGATCATGCCGTGGCGCGACGCCGTCGCCGGCTGGAAGCTCGACACCGACGACGCGTCGATCCGCCGCACCGTCAGCGCCGACCAGGTCATGCACCTCGCGTGGTGGTCGGCGCTCGGACCGCTCGGCGTCAGCCCCCTGCAGCAGCTCGGCATCACCCTGCGCATCGAGGACGCCGCCCAGCGCTACCAGCAGGCGACGTTCCTCAACGGCGCCCGGCCGCCGTCGGCGGTCACCGCCTCCGAGCAGTTCCTCGGCCTCAAGCCCGAGGAGCGCGAGGTGCTGCTCGCCAACCTGCGCGCCGACATCACCGCCATCTACTCCGGCCCGGAGAATAGCGGCCGCCCCGCGCTGCTGCCGCCGGGCCTGAAGTGGGAGAAGGTCGGCCACTCCGCGGTCGAGGCCGAGCTCATCGACCAGCGCAAGGTCGCGCGCGAGGAGGTCTCCGCGGTCTACCTGATCCCGCCGCCGATGATCGGGATCCTCGACAAGGCCACGTACGCCAACATCGCCACGCAGCGCGAGATGGCCTACACCGACTCGCTCGGCCCGCCGCTCGTGCTGATCGAGCAGACGATCAACGCCCAGATCGTGCGGGCGCTGCTGCGCGAGCCCGACATCTACGTCGAGTTCGACTTCGCCGGCGTGCTGCGCGGCGACCGCCTCAAGGAGGTGCAGGCGCTGCGCGAGGCGATCGGCACCGGCCTGCTGACCCCGAACGAGGGCCGGCGCACCCTGAACTTCCCGAGCTCCGACGTCGCCGAGGCCGACGAGCTCTGGATGCCCTACAACAACCTCTGGCCGATGGGCAAGGCCCCGGACGCCCCCGACAGCGAAGGAGCGACCGCGCCATGAGAGCGGACGGCACCCCCGACTTCCGGCTGACCGCGCGCGCGCCGCTGACGCTCGCGACCGAGGCCGACCCGGCCGCAGGGCCCGACGCCGACGGCCGCTTCTCCGCGGTCGTCGGCGCCACCGAGCAGGTCATCCCGCGCCTGTTCTACGACATCGTCCTCAAGGCCGGGTGCGCCGACCGCAGCCTGTCCGAGCGCGGCCTGCCGTCGGTGCTCTACGCCCACGACCTGGCTGGCGCCGTCATCGCCACGTGCGAGGCGTTCGAGGAGCGCGACAACCTGTTCGTCGCCGAGGCGACGCTGCTGATCGCCGAGGACCGGCGCGTGCAGCTGGCCTACGAGACGTGGGTCGCGATGAGCTCCCGCAACGGCGACGGGCGCTCGCCGCTGCGCGAGTTCTCGATCGGCTTCGACGCGATCGACGCCGCGTGGGAGACCCGCGGCGGCGAGGAGGTGCTCGCGTTCGCCGACATCGACCTCTTCGAGTTCTCGCCGGTGCTCGTCGGCGCCGCGCGCGGAACGGGCTTCCTGCAGGCGCCAACGATCGACGAGTTGCTCGAGCGCTTCCCGCGTCCCACGAAGCTCGAGGCGCCCGAGCCGGCGCCCGACCCCGAGCCCGACCCGGACCCCGAGCCGGAACCGGACCCCGACCCTGCGCCCGCCGCGGGGTTGTCGCTCGAGGACCGCCGCCGCGTGGCGTCCGTCCTCTTCGGCTGAGCCCCAGCCACCCAACCACGACCCGACCGGGCGCCACCGGGGCGTCGCGGTCACCCCTACCCGACCCCCGGTCACCACCGCGGAAGGAGTACACCAATGCCGCCCACCGCCAACCAGCAGCTCCGGGATCGACTGAAGTCGGTCCGGGCCGCCATCACCGAGGCGCGCGACGAGAAGGCAACCGCGCTTCAGGCTCGCAAGGACGCCAAGGAGGCGTTCGCCGTCGCTGGCGTCGACATCAACGACGCCGACGTCACCAAGAGCGCCGAGTTCCAGGCCGCCGAGCAGGCGACCGCCGTCCTCGGACGGGTCGACGACCGGCTCGCCGACCTGCAGAAGGCCGAGACCGGCATCCTCGACATGCTCGACGAGTCCGGGCCGCCCGAGCGCCACAACGGCAACGGCCCCGGCGCGCGCGACGAGCTCACGCGCCGCACCTGGGACGGCGCGCGACTGCTCGCCGAGGGCCGCTACCGGCAGGCGCTCGCCGACGGGATCTTCTCGTCGACGGCCAAGTTCGGATCGGTGCTGCTCGGCGAGATCGCCAACCGCGAGGAGATGCGCCAGTTCCTGGCGCCCGTCGGCACGGCCGACGTCGCCAGCGGCGTCTTCCCGCCCGACCAGCGCGGCATCGTGTCGCCGCTGCTCAAGCCGCTCACGCTGCTCGACATCATCCCGATCGGCGCGACCGACTCCAACTCGGTCGAGTACGTGCAGGTGACCGCGATCCCGTCGGCCGCCGCGGAGACCGCCGAGCTCACGCTCAAGCCCGAGGAGGCGCTGACCACCGTCGACGCGACCGCCCCGGTGCGCACGATCGCCGGTTGGATCAAGCTCGCGCGCCAGGCGCTCGACGACTCCGCCGGTCTGGCGACCCTGATCAACACGCTGCTCCCGTACGACGTGCGGCGGCGGATCGAGTCGCAGATGCTGTCGGGTGACGGTGCCGGCCAGAACCTGCGCGGCATCCTCAACACGACCGGCATCGGGGCGCCGGCGTTCGTCGCGCCGGACAACATCGCCGACGCGATCCTGCGGGCGATGACCACGATCATCCTCTCCGACGGCGACCCGAACTTCGTCGCCGCCAACCCGCTGACCTGGCAGTCGCTGCTGATGATGCGCGAGAGCGAGGCGGCCGGTCCGCCCGTGACCCGCAGCGGCGCATACCTGTACGGGTCGCCGGCCACGATGGCCGCCCAGACGATCTGGGGGCTCACGCTCACCGCCAACCGCACCGTCCCGCAGGCGAGCCCGCTCGTCGGCGACGCCAACGGCGCGACGCTGCTCGTGCGCGAGGGCGTCAACGTCAAGGTCAGCGACTCCGACCAGGACGACTTCGTCAAGAACCGCGTGACCGTCCTCGCCGAGGCGCGCGTCGCGTTCCCCGTGTGGCGCCCGGCGTCGTTCGCCAAGGCCGCCCTGTCCTGATCCCCCTGACCCCCCGAAGGAGGCACAGAGCATGACCCCCGAGATCGCCAAGGCGGACAGCTACTACATCGACCAGGTCGGCGTCCGCCGCTTCATCCGCGAGGGCGACCCGCTGCCCGCCGGGGTGACCGCCGACGACCTCGAGCAGGCGCCCGCCGAGGAGGAGGCGCCGGCGCGCGGCCGGCGCCCCGCCAAGAGCGAGTCCTGACCCACGATGCAGGTCGTCGTCTCAGAGGAGTTCACGGCGACGCTGCTGGCCCCCGACACCGTCACCGGCCTCGGCGCGCGCGCCGAGGTCCCGGTGACGCGGGCCATCGTCGCGTACTGGCAGGCGGGCGTCCGCGACCCCGACACCGGGGTCTGGTCGGTCACGCTCGACGGCGTCGTCGCCGTCGGCGACTACCTCCTGGTCTGGCGCACCGGTGACCCGGACCCGCCCGACTACGAGGTGTTCGTGCCGCTGACGGTCGTCGCCGCCGCGGCGGGGGTCCCGGCCGACCCGTCGGCGTGGACGCCCGTGCTCGCCGAGGTCGCGGCCGTCACCCCGGCCTACACCCGCGGCGGGTTCGACGACGACGTGCCGCAGGCCGGCGCCGAGCAGGGCACGTTCACCGCGACCACCTCCCCGACCGCGGCGCACGTCGAGGGCCTGATCGACGCCGCCGTCGACGAGGTCGCCGGGCGCGTCGGCGTCGCCGTCCCCGCGCACCTGCACGGCCTCGCCAAGCGGACCGCCGTCTGGCACGTCGCCGCCGCCATCTCCGCGGGCAAGCTCCCCGCGGCGACCGACGACGCCACCGGCGAGTACCGCTCGCACATCGCCAACTACCGCGCGTGCCTGGACGAGCTCGTCTCGCAGTCGCGCGTCACCGGAATGCGCCTCAGCTGATGGCCATGCGTGCGCGCCTGCGCGTCGACGGTCTCGAGGAGGCCGCCGCGCGCCTCGACGACGTCGGCGACCGCGCCCGGCGCCCCGAGCCCGCGCTCCGCGCCCCCGGCACGCTGGAAGACCTCCAGCGCTCCGAGCGGCGCAAGTTCGCGCGCGGCGGCTGGCGGAAGGCGAGCCCCGAGTGGGTCGACCGCAAGCGGCGCGCCGGGCTCGACACGCGCACGCTGCGCGCCACCGGCCGCCTCGAGTCCGCGCTGACCAACGCCACGCACGGCGTCCGGGCGACCGTCTTCAACGCCGAGCTCAAGTGGGGCATCCGCGCCGGGCGCAGCGAGATCTACTACGCGCAGCCGCTCGCCGCGGGCGCCAGCGGCATGCCCCCGCGCCGCATGGTCGTCATCGACAAGATCGCCCGCGGCAACGTCGCCGAGCGCGTCGAGCGCTTCATCGCCGACGGCACCCTGACCGGGGGCGGCCGTGCCTGAGACCGCGCTCGTCACCCCCGACGCCGTGGAGGATCTCCTGGTCGACGTCATCCGGCGCCGGCACCCCGAGCACCTCGCCAAGCTCGAGCGCGAGCGCGGCCTCGACCCCGAGACCCTCGAGCGCTACCGCACCGTCTCGCACATGGCCGCCGAGGGCACCGACGCGCGCCTGTCGGGCGACGTGCTCCCCGCCTGCCTGCTCGGCGTCATCGGCACCGCCGGCGAGCCGACCATGACCGAGGACAACCGCCTCAACGTGGCGCTGCAGCTCGGCATGCAGGTCAGCGTCCTCGGGCAGCGCCGGCGCGACACCCTGCGCCGCCGCGACTGGACGGCGTGGACGACGATCGAGTGCGTCCTGCAGCGCGTGCCGCGCAGCGGACCGGTCGCGTCGATCCGCCTGACCGACTACGAGCCCGTCGAGCAGACCGACGAGCAGCGGGTCCTCGCCGAGGCGCGCGTCGTCTTCACCGTCACCGTCGCCGACATGCTCGCCGTGATCGGCGGGCTGCCGGTCGACACGACGCCCTGGCCCCCCGGCGGCCCGCTCGGCCCGCCCGCCACCCCGTACGAGCCGCCGGCGCCGGCCCCCGACGTGGCCGAGGTCACCTACACCATCGACAAGGAGCCGATCGTCGAATGAAGGTTCGCAACCGCACGGGCCGCGAAGTGCTGATCCCCGGGCAGCACGTGCTTCAGCCCAGCCCCGACGAGTTCGTGGACGTCAGCGACGACGCGAACGTCCAGTTCCTGGTCAGCGCCGACGCGCTCGAAGTCGAGGGCGCGCCGACCAAGACCGAGGCCAAGACCAAGACCGAGGCCAAGGCTCCAGACAAGGCCAAGGCTGAGACCAAGAAGGAGACCGCATGAGCCCGCTCGAGGTCGGCTACGAAGTCGACGTCATCGACGAGCAGCTGCCGGTCAGCGCCCCCACGGCGACCGACACCTGCTTCCTCCTCCACAGCGCAGCCGCCGGCGAGCCGGATTTGCAGGAGGTCAACAGTGCCCAGGACGCGCGCGACGCGTTCCCGGCGACCGCAGCGATCCACACCAACGCCGACGCGTTCTTCGGCGAGGGCGGCGGGCGCCTGTACGTGTCCAAGCTCGCCGCCGTCCCCGTCGTCGCCGACACGCTCGCGCGCTTTACCCCCGACCACGGCCCCGGCCAGGTCGTCGCGCCCGGCGTCGTCACCGGCCCCGAGCTCAACACGATCGCCGAGTGGTGCTGGACCAACAACCGCATCGCCATCCTCAACGGCCCGGACGGCGCCAACGACGCCGCGCTGATCGCCCTGGCCAACGCCGTGATCGCCGGCACCGGCGGGCGCGTCGCCGAACTCGAGGCCGACACCCTGCTCATCCCAGGGCTCGCCTCCGGCACGACCCGCGAGGTGTCGGCCGCGATCGTCAAGGCGGCGCTCATCGCCCGCTCCGACATCGCGACCGGTAACCCGAACCTCGCCGCCGCCGGCATCGCGCAGGGTCGTTGCCGCTACGCGATCGGCATGAAGGTCGATCGCACCGACGCCTCTCGGCAAGCGCTGGCCGCCGCACAGATCAACACGTTCAAGAACGTGTACGGCACGGCGCTCAGCGCGTACGGGTACCTGTCGCTCGCCGACCTCGACACTCACGCGCACTGGTGGGACCTCTCGGGGGCGCGCACCGTCATGGCCGCCCGCGCCCGCGAGGCCGCGGTAGCCGAGCGCCACATGTTCGGCCAGGTCGACGGCGAGGGCCAGTTCCTCGGCCGCTACGAGGGTGGCCTACGCGGCGAGCTCGCCGACCTCGCGCGCATCGGCGCGCTCTTTGGCAACGACGTCTCGCCGGCCTACCGCGTCGACGTCAGCGAGGTCGTCAACCCGCTCGCCGAGCTCGCGGAAGGCATCGTCACCGCCACGCTGACGCTGCGGACCTCGCCGCACATGCGGCGCGCGCTCGTGCACATCATCAAGCGCCCGATCACGCAGGAGGTCTGATCCATGCCCTACAAGGAAAGCGACTGGACCTGGCACCTCCAGGTCGACGGCACCGACCTCGGCTACTGGGCCGAGAAGGAGGGCGGCGGCGTCGACTCCGAGGAGGGCCTGTACGCCGACTGGGACGGCGACATCATGCTCGGCGGCAAGCGCACGCGCGAAGACGTCACCCTGCGCAAGGGCTACCGCGAGCAGGTCCACACCGTCTACCGCTGGCTCGACGCGCGCGCCGGCGACGGCAAGAACGGCAAGTGCGTCGTGACCGGCACCCCGACCGGCGACGACGGTGTCTCGTGGGGCAGCCCGATCGTGCTGACCGGCGTGCTCAAGACGGTCAACCCGCCCGACTCGAGCAAGGGGTCCAGCGACCCCGCCAAGATCGAGGTCGTCGTCAAGGTCAACACCGCGCTCGCCTGATGCCCGACGAGCTCCGCGAGCGAGACATCGAAGTGCTCTCGGCCGGCGACCCCGCCGACCCGTTTACCGTCGAGGACGGCGTCGTGGGCGGGTCGGCGGTACCCGAGCCGCTCGACGAGGAACACACGACGCAGGTGGTCGACGGCAGCCTCGCCGGGCGCCTGCGCGCGGTCGGCGAGAAGCTGCAACGCACGAGCACGCGCGACTTCCCGATCGTCGTGCGCGACGAGGACGACGAGCCGTTCGCGACGCTCGTGCTGCGCGCCAAGGCGTTCCGCGACCGCAAGGCGTTCCAGCGCGGTGTCAAGACCGAGGCGTTCATCGTGCGCGCCACCGTCGGCCTCTTCCTGCGCGACGAGGACACCGACGAGCTGCTGCCGATCCCCACGTGGGGATCCGAGCTCGCCGGCATGCTCGGCTTCACGCAGGTGCAGAGCGCCTCCGAGCTCGTGCAGCGCGTGCTCGACAACCCCGTGCGCCTCGAAACCTTCGCGGCCGACCTGATCCGATGGATGGCCGGCCGCTCGCAGGAGGACGAGCAGGCACTGGGGGAATAGCGGAGGCCGCGCCCGAGGTGCAGGACGCGGTCAACGCCGTGCGCCTGCGCATGGACTGGCGGCCCCTGGTCGGGCTGACCCCCGACGACGCCGGCGAGCTCGTCGAGCGCGTGCTCGCACGCGTCGTGCTCGAGGCCGCCGTCGCCGCCCACAACGACGACGTGCGCCGAGCAGAGAAAGGCAGGTGAGCGATGGCTGACGAGTCCAAGGTGCTGGTGCGGCTGAAGCTGCTCGGCGCCGCGCTGATGGCCCGCGACGCCAAGCGCGCCGGCGTCGGTCTCAAGGAGCTCGACCGCGCCGGCCGCGGCGCCAGCCGCGG
>DASXRF010000487.1:0-2491 GCA_036506755.1 Solirubrobacteraceae bacterium
CCCAGCCCAGAGGTCCCTCGGCCGCGCGTCGCGTGGCGCCCGAGCCGGCGGGCGGCGCGGCGGCGGGCGTGGACGGCCGGCCGGCCGGCGGGCCCTCGGGGCGGCCGACTCGCGGCGCGGGAGTCGTGACGCTGGTCGCCATGCGCAGGCTTGCCTCTCTCTCCTCCGTCGAAGGGACGGGCAAGCGAGCGCTCGGCGGCGCCTCCCCTGCCCGTTCGGACGGCAGCGATGGTGCCGCGGCAGCGCGGAACGCGGAAGTGCCCCAAGGGGGGAAGACCGTTACTCCTTGGGGGCAAATGCCCCCAATCAGTCGGGCGCGGCCTCGTGCCCGAGGAGCTTGACCGCGGTCGGGACGTCCGCGGCGAGGATAAGCGCGTCGATCAATCCGACCAGCTCGAGGATCCGTTTCACGAGCGGCTGCACCGAGACGACGGCGACGCCGCCGCCGCGCCGTGCGAGCCGCCGGTGCAGCGCGACGATCATGCTCAGCCCGGTCGAGGAGATGAAGGGCATCCTGGCCACGTCCAGCACGAGCGCGTCGAACGCGTGGTCGTCCTTGACCGCGGCGGCGAGCTTCGGCGCGGTCAGGATGTCGACCTCGCCGTCGACCTCGACGATGCGCATGCGGTCACGCTGGACGACTCGCGCCTCGAACGGAGGAAGGACTGACCAGGTCTTCATGGCGGAGCCTCCTTGCCGGGGTGCTGGACCGCAGCGATGGTCACGCCGCGGCGCCCGGCCGCCAAGGCCCCGCGGAGGGAAGTCCGTTACTCGTTCGGGGCAGACGCCGGCTGGAACTCGACGAGCTCGCCCACGGCGCGCGGGTCGGGACCGGGCGCCTCGGCGGCCTCGAGCGCGAGCTGGCGCCTGCGCACCGCCTTGCGCATGTACCAGGCGTGCCCGTCGAGCCACGCGCCCCAGATCGCCACCGGCAGGTACAGGCCGAGCGCGCCGTCGAAGGCGAACGGCCCGGTATGCGTGAACGCCGGGCCGCCGGCCGTGACGAGCGCGATGGCGCCCGCGACCGAGGCCCACGACACCCAGCGCGGGACGAGGGGCTCGTCGCGCCGGTCGTGCAATGCGACCACGGCGGCGCACAGCATCTGCATCGACAGCACCGGCCAGGCGATGAGGAAGCCCAGCCATGCCGCGTCGTTGAGCGCCTGGACGATCTGGCCGTCCGCGCCCGGGCGGTACGCCGCCCCCATCCACAGCGAGGCGTCGATGACGATGATGACGACGATCGACACCCCCGCGAGCACCTGACCCGCCGCCATCAGCGGCGAGGCGCCCTCGATCTCGCGCAGCTGGAGGCCCAGCTGCGCCGTCCACAGCGCCAGGGGGCAGACCGCGACGATGAACAGCGAGCAGCCGAGCAGGATCCCGTCCCGGTGCTCGCGGAAGAAGCCGGCGGTCGCCGCCGGCGACAGCGAGGCGGCGGCGGGGTCGTAGAAGTGCACGAAGCCGACCCAGCCGACGAGCGTGACGACGGTGAAGATCGGCGCGCACCACGCCCCGAAGAGCTGGTGGCGCAGGTTGGCGCGGACCGGCACGACCGGCACGGAGGTCATCGAGCTCATGCCGCGGAAAGCTAGGTTTGCGGCGTCGCGCCCGCATGCCCCCGGCGAGGGAGCCGGACCCGCCGATGGCGCTAGCCGGCGCGCGATCCGGCCAGCTCGAGGGCGACGTCCACGATCCAGTCCTCCTGCCCGGCGACCGCGCCGCGGCGGCCGAGCTCGACGAGGATCTCGCGCGGGTCGAGCCCGAGCCGCTCGCCGTGGCGCTTGGCGTGCAGCAGGAACGTCGAGTAGACACCGGCGTAGCCGATCGCCAGCGACTCGCGGTCGGGGAACGGCTGGAACGGCATGAGCGGCCCGACGACGTGCTCGGCGGCGTCGGAGAGCGTGAAGACGTCCAGGCCGGACGCGACGCCCATGCGATCCAGCACCGCGGCGAGCAGCTCGGTCGCCGCGTTGCCGGCGCCGGCGCCGAGCCCGCGCAGGCAGCCGTCGACCTGGCTCGCGCCTGCGTCGATCGCCGCCACGGTGTTGCCGATCGCCAACCCGAGGTTGTTGTGCGCGTGGAAGCCCACTGCGGGCACGCGCGCGGCGACCGCCTCGACGCGGGCGCGCACCCCGCCGGGGACGAGCGCGCCGGCGGAGTCCACGATGTAGACGCAGCTCGCGCCGTAGGACGCCATCAGCGCCGCCTGCTCGGCGAGCCGCTCGGGCTCGAGCATGTGCGACATCATCAGAAAGCCGACGGTCTCGAGCCCGAGCTCGGCCCCCATCGCGAAGTGCTGCTCGGAGATGTCGGCCTCGGTGCAGTGGGTGGCGATCCGCACGACCTGCGCGCCGTGCTCGACCGCCGCCGCGAGGTCGCGACGCGTGCCCACGCCGGGCAGCAGGAGCACGGCGATGCGCGCCCGGCTCGCCGTGCGGCGCGCGCGCTCGATGAGCTCGAGTTCGGCCGTCGCCGACATCCCGTACTG
>DASXRF010000488.1:0-2736 GCA_036506755.1 Solirubrobacteraceae bacterium
CCGAAGCGCTCGGCGACGGCGCCGGCCCGCGCCCGGTCCGGGTCGTAGACGCCGACCAGCTCGGACTCGGCGAGGGTCGCGTACGCGCGCGCGTGGTGCGCGCCCATCGCGCCCGCCCCGAGGACTCCGGCGCGGAGGCGAGTCATGCGGCGGCCACCCGAAGGTCGATCGGGAAGAAGCCCCACTTCGCGCGGAAAGAGCGGTTGGCCGCCTGGAACGCGTCGCCGTCGCCCAGCCCGCCCTTGGTGTGGTGGAAGAGCGTGAGCTCGGTCACGACGACGCGGCGGCCGGCCTCGCGCGCCTGGAAGCAGAGGTCGACGTCGTAGCCGTGAAAGCCCGTGTAGCGCGCCTCGTCGAAGCGCAGGTTGCGCACCGACCACGGCGAGAGCGCCATGAGCAGCCCGTCGACCGCGTCGACCTCGGGCTCGTCGAAGCCGCCGTCGAGCGCGCCGCGCGGCTCGAAGGCGCGCCCGGCGACCTCGCCGTGCCACCAGGCCAGCGAGTCGACGTCGCGCGCGCCGACGGCGCCGACGATCGCGACCTGCGGGTCGGCCAGCGCGCGGCGGATGCGGTCGCCGAAGTCGCGGTCGAAGAGCTCGACGTCCTCGTGCACGAGCACGAGCGCCTCGAGGTCCTCGAGGGCGCCGAAGTGGTCGAGCGCGCGGTTGTAGGCCTCGAAGATCGAGCTCTCGCTCGTGACCTGGCCGGCGACCGACCCGGGCTCGCCGACGCGGTGCAGCCCGGGCAGCGCCCGGCGCGCGTAGGTCTCGGGGCTGCCGACGCAGCTGACGAAGGCGATCATCGCCCCGGGTGGTCGGTCCCGGGCGGCCGACCTTGAGCGCCGGGGGGCCCGTGAGGACGGCCCTACAATGGCGCCCGATGCGCCGACGCCTGCGCTCGGCGAGCTTTCCCCTGCACCGCCACTCGCTTCCCCAGCTGGCGATCGACGGCGTGCTGGTGGCGCTCGCCTACATCCTCGCCTTCCAGCTGCGCTTCGACCGGGGCCTCAAGGGCTCCTATCAGGCGCTGTTCGAGCGCACCCTGGCGTGGGCCGTCGGCATCAGCCTCGTGGTCTACGTCAGCCACCGGCTCTACGGGAAGTGGTGGCGCTACTCGACGCTGCGCGACCTGCTCGCGGTCGTCCAGGCGGTCGTGCTCTCGACGATCGCGCTCGCCGCCTTCGTGTCGGTCAGCCACCCGGTCACCAAGGTCACCAACGAGGGCGTCGTCGCCGTCGGCCTGCCGCCGAGCGTCGTCGCGCTGTGGCTGCTGCTGACGCTCGCCCTGCTGCTCGGCGCGCGGCTGCTGGCGCGCCTCGTCCACGAGCGCCCGCGCGGCTTCCGCGCGCGGCGCGGCGCGCGCAGCGTGCTGATCGTCGGCGCGGGCGACGGCGGCCGGCTCGTCCTGCGCGAGGTCCTGCGCAACCCCGAGCTGGGGCTCAACCCGGTCGGCTTCGTCGACGACGACCCCACCAAGGGCGGCATGAAGGTCGAGGGCGTGCGCGTCCTGGGCACGACCGGCGACGACCTGCCGCGCGTGCTCGACGAGACCGAGCCCGACGAGGTCATCATCGCCATCCCGTCCGCCCCGGGCACGCTGCGCGGCCGGGTGGTCGGCGCGTGCCGCGCGCGCGGCATCCCGGTGCGCACGCTGCCGACGGTCTTCGAGCTGCTTCAGGGCGGCACCTACGTGCGCCAGGTGCGCGAGGTCAAGGTCGAGGACGTCCTCGGCCGCGAGCCCGTCCGCTACGACCTCGATCGCGTCGGCGCCTACCTGCAGGGCGAGGTCGTCCTCGTCACCGGCGCGGGCGGATCGATCGGATCCGAACTCTGTCGGCAGATCGCGCGCGTCGGCCCGCGCCGGCTGATCCTGCTCGACCACGCCGAGGACAACCTCTTCCGCATCCAGCGCGAGCTCGAGGACGACCGCCACGTGCACCCCTCGACGCTGGCCGCGGTCCTCGCCGACTGCAAGGAGGAGGAGCGCACGCGCGAGGTGTTCGCCGAGCACCACCCGACGGTCGTCTTCCACGCCGCCGCCTACAAGCACGTCGCGCTCATGGAGGACAACCCGGTCGAGGCGGTGCGCAACAACGCGATCGCCACGCGGGTGGTCGCGCGCATCGCCGGGCAGGCCGGCGTGCGCGCGTTCGTGCTGGTCTCGACGGACAAGGCGGTCGCGCCGGCGACGGTCATGGGGGCGAGCAAGGCGCTGGCCGAGTGGGCGGTCGAGGCCGAGAGCTCGCGCTTCCCCAACACGCGCTACGCGACCGTGCGCTTCGGCAACGTGCTCGGCTCGAGCGGCTCGGTGGTGCCGATCTTCCGCCGCCAGATCGCGCAAGGCGGCCCGGTGACGGTCACCGACGACCGCATGACGCGCTACTTCATGACGATCCCCGAGGCGGTCCAGCTGATCATCCGCTCGGGGTCGTTGGGCCGCGGCGGCGAGGTGTTCGTGCTCGACATGGGCGAGCCCGTCTCGATCATCCAGCTCGCGCGCGCGATGATCGAGCTGTCCGGCCTGCGCCCGGACGAGGACATCGCGATCGACGTCGTCGGGCGCCGGCCGGGGGAGAAGCTCCACGAGGAGCTGTCCAACCCCTACGAGCGCCTGCAGCGGACGCCGGCCGAGAAGATCCTGGAGGCCTGCCGCGACCCGCTCGACCCCGACACCGTCGACCGGGTGTTCTTCGAGATCAACCTGCTCGTGCTCGAGGGCGATGCGGCCGGGCTGGCG
>DASXRF010000489.1:0-6122 GCA_036506755.1 Solirubrobacteraceae bacterium
TTGGTGACGTAGTCGTCGGCGCCGGCCTCCAGGGCGAGGACCACATCAGCCTCGGCGTCGCGGGCGGTCAGCGCCATCACGTGCGCGTCATCGCCGCCCGCGCGCAGCCGGCGGCAGACCTCGATGCCGTCCGGTCCCGCGCCCAGGCTGATGTCGAGGACCACCAGGTCGAAGGGCGGGCCGGCCAGCGCGTCGAGCGCGGCGCGGCCGTCGGCGGCCTCGGTCACGGCGTGCCCGTCGGCGCTCAGCGCGCGGGCCATCGTCTCGCGCAGGTCGGCGTCGTCCTCGACGACGAGCACCCGGCCCTCGTCCTGGCCTCGTGCCATGACGCCGACCGTAGCCACGGCTTCGCCGGCCGGACGCCGGTCGAACACGATCCCAACACAACCGCCGCAGCCGGCCAACCGGCGCTTGCCCGAGCGCTCAGGGCGCGGATCGACGCTGCCGGGCATGACCAGCCACGCGATCTCCGGGCTCAGCGGCGTGTCGATCGTCCTGCCCTGCCACGACGAGGCCGAGAACATCGAGCGCGCGATCGCGGAGGCCACGGCCGCCGCCGAGCGCGTCGCCGACGCCCACGAGGTGCTCGTGGTCGACGACGGCAGCGACGATGCGACGCGCTCGCTCGCCGACGCCGCCGCCGCGACCGACCCGCGGGTGCGCGTGCTCGTCCACCCGGAGAACCGCGGGTACGGCGCCGCGCTGCGGACGGGCATCGCCGCGGCGCGGCTGGAGTGGGTCTTCGTGACCGACGCCGACCTGCAGTTCGACCTCGCCGAGCTCGAGGGCGTGGTCCCGCTCGCCGGCGATCACGACTTCCTGGCCGGCTGGCGGATCGCGCGCGCCGATCCCGTGCACCGCCGCGTCAACGCCGCGGCGTGGAACGCGGTCGTGCACCGGGCCTGCGGCGTGACGCTGCGCGACGTCGACTGCGCGTTCAAGCTCGTGCGCCGCGACCTGGTGCAGGAGCTGCCGCTCACCGCGGAGGGCGCGATGGTGAGCACCGAGCTCGTCGTCCGGGCGGCGCAGGCCGGTGCACGGATCGCCGAGGTCGGCGTGCACCATCGCCCGCGGACGGCCGGGACGGCATCGGGCGCCAGCCCGCGCGTCGTCCTGCGCGCCTTCCGCGAGCTGCGCGCGCTCCGCGCGCAGCTGCGCGCGGAGGCGGCGCCCGGCCCATCCCCCGGCCGGGCGCGGCCGCGGGTCGCCTGAGCCCCATGGCGGCCCGGGCCTGGGCCACCGGGCACCGCGCCCGGTGGCCCGCCGCGCCGGCGGCGGTGCGCGGGCGGTCGACGGCGCCCGAGGCGGCGGTGCTCGGCCTGACCGCCGTCCTGCGGCTCGCGAACCTCGCCGCCGTCCCGACGGATCCCTACTACGACGCCGCCGTGCGCGCGATGGGGACGTCGTGGCGGGCGTTCGTGGAGGGCGCCTTCGAGCCGGCGGGGCGGGTAGCGATCGACAAGCCCGCGCCGAGCCTGTGGCCGCAGGTCGTCGCGACGCGGCTGCTCGGCTTCGACCACCGCGCCCTGCTGCTCCCCGGGGCGCTCGCCGGCATCGCGCTCGTCGCCGCCGCGATGTGGCTGGCGCGCTCGCTTGCGGGAAGACGGGCGGGGCTCGCCGCCGGGCTGGCGCTGGCCGTCCTGCCGAGCGCCGTCGTGACGGCGCGCAGCGACACGATGGACGCGCTGATGGCGGCGCTGGTGACGGCGGCCGCCGCCCTCGTCGTGCGGGCGGCGCGGACCGGGCGGCGCCGGCCGCTGGTGGCCGCGGGGGTTCTGCTCGGGCTCGCCTTCGACGTCAAGCTCGCCGAGGCCCTGCCGGGCGTCGCCGCCGCGGGCGTGCTGTGGGTGCTTGCTGCCGCGCGCGGGCGCGGCGCGGGGCTCGTCACCGGCGGCACCGCGACCGCGGCGACGGCGCTCGCGTGGCTCGTCGCCGTGACGCTCGCCCCGCTGCACCCGCGACCGTGGTACCTGGGCTCGCGGGACGGGTCGCCCTGGCAGGCGGCGGTCGTCTACAACGGCGTCGACCGGCTCTCCGGGACGTCAGCGCCCGTGAGACGCGGCGCCCGCCACGCACGCGAGCACGCGATCGCCGTGGCCCGCCGCCCCGGCCCGCCCGGCCCGCTGCGGCTGCTCGCAACCGGTACGCGGCGTCGTGGCGCGCGGCGACCGGCAGGGCCACGTAGGGGTTCAGGCCGTGGTCGGCCATCCGCCCGTAGTGCAGGTAGTTGAACAGGTCGGTGAAGGAGAGCGGCGGCCCGAGCAGCAGCGCGAGCTGCGCGGCGGCCGTCGCGCCCCAGACCACCGGCGCGGGCACCCGGCGCGCGCAGAGCACCGCGACCACCCAGGCCGCGCCGAGCACGGCGAGCGCCCGCGGGACGTCGGCCTGCAGCGCCGCCGGATCGGCGGGCAGCGCCGGCAGCCGATGGGCCAGCGGGCCGACCATCCAGCCCGGGAAGCCGTGCCGGGCCGGCCCCGACAGCGGCGACGGGCGCTCGGCCGCGGCGAGCACGATCGCGACGGAGATCCCCGCGCTCGCCCCCATCGCCACGGTCCCGGCCGTCGCGGCCCCCAGGCCGGGCACGCGTCGGACCGCTGGCTGGAGCACGGCGACGTCGGCCACGCGCCCCAGCGTTCCCGCGCGAGCTCAACCGGGCGTACGCGCCGTGTTGGCGTCGTGTTCAGGCGGCCGTCAGGTCGCGCGCGAGCTCGGCGAACACCTCGACGTAGCGATCGACGGCCGCGTCGTCGTGGGTCACCGACAGCGTCCACTCCTCCTCGCGCCCGGGCGTCATGAACACGCCGCGGTTCATGTTGTACAGCCACGCCAGCTCGGTCAGCTCGACGTCCTGCGCGCGCTTGAAGCTGGGGTAGTCGACGACGCGCTCGGTCGAGAACGTCACGCAGCCCTTGGCGGCGATGCCCACCGAGTAGGCCGGGAGCCGGAACTCGTCGATGACGCGCCGGGTCCCGCCGACGATGCGGTCATTGAGGCGGTCGAGGTGCGCGTAGGCGTCGGGGGTGAGGACCTCGAGCACGTTGGCGCGCGCGGCCGCCATCCCGAGTGGATTCCCGTTGTAGGTGCCCACCTGGTAGACGGTCCCGTCCTCGACGACGCGCATGATCTCCTCGCTGCCGCCGATCGCGCCGGTCGGCAGCCCGCCGCCCAGCGACTTGGCCAGCGTGATCAGGTCGGGCACGACGCCGAACTTCTCGGTCGCCCCGCCCGGCGCGATGGTCAGGCCGGTCTTGACCTCGTCGAAGACGAGGACGACGCCCGCGTCCCGGGTCATCTCGCGCACGGCCTCGAGGTAGCCGTCCCTGGGGAGGACGACCCCGAGGTTCATCATCGCCGCCTCCATGATCACGCAGGCGGGCCGGACCTCGGCGATCAGGCGCTCCATGTTCTCGGCGTCGTTGAAGTGGACGGCGTGGGTGAGGTCGACGATCGCCTGCGGGATGCCGCCGCCGTAGGGCAGCTGCGCCGGGCGCTCGGGCGGGCCGATCTCGTCGTAGGGCACGCCGATCGAGACCATGACCGCGTCGTGGTGGCCGTGGTAGGAGCCGAAGATCTTCAGGATCGGCTCGCGGCCGGTGTAGGCGCGCGCGATGCGGATCGCGTCCATGGTCGACTCGCTGCCCGAGTTGGTGTAGCGCCACTTGGGCAGTCCCCAGCGCCGGGCGAGCTCCTCGCCGACGACGACCGCGTCCTCGGTCGGCGCCGCGAAGTGCGTGCCGCGCCCGTAGCGCTCGCTCACCGCCCGCCCGATCGCGGGGTGGGCGTGGCCCTGGACCATCGAGCCGAACCCGTTGTGGAAGTCGAGCATCTCGTTGCCGTCGACGTCCCACACCCGCGGGCCCGTGCCCCGCTCGAGGTAGATCGGCCACGGCTCGCGCAGCTGGTAGGACGAGGCAACGCCGCCGGCCAGCACGGCGTCGGCGCGGCGGAACATCTCGCCCGAGCGCGGCGTGCGCTCGTTGAGCAGTGCCGTCTCGCGCTCGGTCAGCTCCCGGATGCGCTCGCGGTCGAGCTCGACGAAGCTCGCCTGGACGGCCATGCCCGCAGTCTAGGTGCGCCCGGCGCGCCAGCGGTAGCGGTGCTCGGGGCGCCCCGTCGTGCCGTAGCGCATCCCGAGCTCGACGAGCCCCTCCGCGGCGAGGTGCTCCAGGTAGCGCCTCGCGCTCACGCGCGACAGCCCTGCCGCGTCGGCGACCTCGCTGGCCGACAGGTCGCCGTCCGCACCGCGCACGACGTCGGCCACCAGCTCGTAGGTCGCCTTCGACAGGCCCTTGGGCAGGCGAGGGGCGGGGGGCGCGCGCAGCGTTCCCAGCAGCCCGTCGACCTCGGCCTGGTCGGCCTCCTCGCGCCGCTCCAGCCGAGCGCGGTAGGCGGCGTAGCGCTCGAGCCGCTCACGGAACGTCGCGAAGCTGAACGGCTTGATGAGGTACTGCACCACGCCGTGGGCCACCGCGCTGCGGACCGTCTCGACATCGCGCGCGGCGGTGACGGCGATCACGTCGACCGGTCGGCGCGAGCGGGCCTTGAGCGCCCGGCACACGTCGAGCCCCTTGATGTCGGGCAGGTAGAAGTCGAGCAGCAGCAGGTCGGCCTCGCGCTCGTCGACGAGGGCGAGCGCCTCGGCGCCGCGGTGCGCCACGCCGACGACCGCGAAGCCCGGGACGCGCTCGACGTAGGACCGGTGGACGTCGGCGACGAGCGCGTCGTCGTCGACCACCACGGTGCGGATCATGCGACGCGCTCCCGGATCGGCAGCCGCACCGTGATGACCGCGCCCCCGTCGTTGGCCGCCGTCGCGGTCCCGCCCAGCCGTGCCGCCGCCTGGCGCACCAGCGCGAGGCCCAGGCCGCGGCCGCCGACGCCGCCCGGCTTGGTCGTCCAGCCGGCCTCGAAGACGTCGTCGAGATGCTCGGGCGGGATGCCCGGACCGCTGTCGCGCACGGCGACGATCGCCTCGCCGCCCTCGGTGCGCAGCGTGAGCTCGACGCGCGCGCCCGGCGCGTCGCCGGCGGCGTCCATGGCGTTGTCGAGCAGGTTCCCGACGATGGTCACGAGGTCGGTGGGCGGAAGCCCGGCGCCGGCGAAGTCGACGTCGTCGAGGACGAGCTCGATCCCGCGCTCGCCGGCGGACGCCGTCTTGCCGAGCAGCAGGGCAACCAGGGCGGGCTCGTCGACGCGCTCCTGCAGGCGGCCCAGCAGCTCCTGGGCGAGCCCGGCCTGCTCTGTGGCGAACGCGATCGCGTCCTGGTGGCGCCCGAGCTCGACCAGCCCCACGAGCGTGTGCAGCCGGTTGGCCGACTCGTGCGCCTGGGCCCGCAGCGAGTCGGCGAGCCCGCGCACGGTGTCGAGCTCGCGGACGAGGCCCTCGAGCTCGGTCCGGTCGCGCACCGTCGTGACCGTCCCGATGGCGCGCCCGTCGACCCTCGCCCGGCGCTGGCTGACGACGAGCACGCGCTCGCCGAGCACGTGCAGCGCGTCGGCCGCCTCGCAGCCCGAGGCGAGCAGGTCGCGCAGCGAGCCGGCCGGGACGGCCTCCTGGATCGCCGCGCCCTGCGCGGCCGCGGGCAGCCCGAGCAGCCGGCGCGCCTCGTCGTTGACGAGCTGCAGGCGCCCGCGGTCGTCGACGACCATGACGCCCTCGCGGATCGCGTGCAGGACCGCGTCGTGGTGCTCGTAGAGCGTCGCGATCTCCCGCGGCTCGAGCCCGAGCGTCTGGCGCTTGACGCGACGCGCGACGAGCAGCGTCAGCACCGCGCCGAGCGCCAGCGCGAGCGCCGCCAGGCCGATCAGCCGCGGCAGCTGGTCGGCGAGCTCGGCGGAGATCGCCTTCTCGAGCACCCCGGCGGAGACGAGCCCGACGATCCGCCCGCCCGCCTGCACGGGGACGACCGCGCGCACCGACGGGCCGAGCGTGCCCGTGTAGGTCTCGGTGAACGGGCGGCCGCGCTGGGCCGGGGCGATGTCCCCGACGAAGCGCCCGCCGATGCGCGCCGGGTCGGGATGCGTGTAGCGGATCCCGGCCGGGCTCATGATCGTGATGAAGTCGACCTTGGTCTCCACGCGGACGCGCTCGGCGTACGGCTGCAGCCCGGCCGAGGGGTCGG
>DASXRF010000490.1:0-1747 GCA_036506755.1 Solirubrobacteraceae bacterium
CCGCGAGACGCTGCACTTCGCGCTGGGTCTAGCCTGAGGCCGGATGCGCACGGTCGCGGTGCTCCCCGTCAAGCGCTTTGCCCGCGCCAAGCAGCGGCTGCGCGGCGCGCTCGACGAGGGCGCCCGCGAGCGCCTGGCCGCCGCGATGGCCGGCGACGTCCTCGACGTGGTGTGCGGCTGCGGCACCTTCGAGCGCGTCGTCGTGGTCACCGCCGAGCCGGCCATCTCCGAGCAGGCCGCGGCCTGCGGCGCGCACGTGGTCGAGGACCGCGACGAGGCCGGGCAGAGCGCCGCCGCGGCGGTCGGCGTGCTGGCCGCGCGGGAGATCGGCGCGCAGCGCGTCCTGCTCGTGCCCGGCGACACGCCGTGCGTGCGCGCGGGCGACCTCGAGGTGGTGCTCGCGCGCGACGAGCCGGTCGTCATCGTGCCCGACCGCCACGGCACGGGCACCAACGCGCTGCTGCTCACGCCGCCCGGGGCGATCGCCCCGGCCTACGGGCCCGGCAGCCGGCGGCGCCACGAGACGGCGGCCGCCGCGGCCGGGGTCGACCACGCGGTCCTCGAGGTGCCCGCGCTCGGGCTGGACGTCGACACGCCCGACGACCTGGCCGCGCTGCGCGCCGGCGGGACGCCGGGCCCGCGCACCGCGGCGGCGCTGGAGGCGCCGGCGACGGCGCCGTCGTGATCGGCGACCGCTCGTGCGACGCTACGGCCGAGCCGGTCGTCGGCGACGGCTCGCGGTCGCTTGCGAGTTCGCAGGCGAACTCGTGATCACCGCGCTCGCCCTGCGCGGGCTGCCGGAGGTGCGCGCGGGCGATGACCTCGCCGCGCTGTTGGCCGGCCTCGACGTGCCGCTGCACGACGGCGACGTCCTCGCCGTCGCCCACAAGGTGGTCTCCAAGGCCGAGGGGCGTGTCGTCGCGCTGAGCGACGTCTCGCCCGGCGAGCGCGCGCTCGAGCTCGCCGCGGTGCACGGCAAGGACCCGCGCCACCTGCAGGTCGTCCTCGACGAGGCCGCCGAGATCGTCCGCTCGCGCCCCGGCGTGATCATCTGCCGGACGCGCCACGGCTTCGTGTGCGCGAACGCCGGCGTCGACGCCTCCAACGCCGGGCATCCCGGAGCGCTGGTCCTCCTCCCCCACGATCCCGACCGCTCCGCGCGCTCGCTGCGCGCGGCGCTGGGCGAGCGCACCGGCGCGCGCCCGGCGGTCGTCGTCACCGACTCGTTCGGCCGCGCCTGGCGGCGCGGGCAGTGCGAGGTGGCGATCGGCGTCGCCGGACTCGTGCCGGTCGACGACTGGCGCGGGCGCGCCGACGCGCACGGCCGCGAGCTGCACGCCACGGCGATCGCCATCGCCGACGAGGCCGCGGCGGCCGCCGACCTGGCGCGGGCGAAGGACTCGCGCGAGCCCGTCGTCGTCGTGCGCGGACTCGAGCGCCACGTCACCCGCGACGACGGCCCGGGCGTGGCCGCGCTGCTGCGCGAGCCCGCGGAAGACCTCTTTCTCTGAGCTCGCCTACGCGGCGACGGGCAGCGGGTGCTCGCGCACGATCTCGTAGAGCGTCGTGCGCTCCGCCGCTGGGCGGCCGGCGCGGTGCGCGGCGGCGATGAGCTCGGGCGGGTCGAGCCGGACGCCGTGGTAGGAGCCCGCCAGGCGCGAGATGTTCTCCTCCATCAGCGTCCCGCCGAGGTCGTTGACGCCCCAGCGCAGCGCCTCGGTCGCGGCGTCCAGGCCCATCTTGACCC
>DASXRF010000491.1:0-4933 GCA_036506755.1 Solirubrobacteraceae bacterium
GGTGTCGGTCGGCTCGCGCGCGGGATGCGTCGGGCTGTGGTTGAGGGCGTCGAAGTTGTAGTGGACGGTCTCGACCTCGGGGCCCTCGACGACCGTGAAGCCCAGGCCGAGGAAGACGTCCTCGAGCTCGCGCCAGGTCTGGGTGATGAGGTGCAGCCGCCCGACGGGCTGCGGCGGGTCGCCGGGGAGGGTGACGTCGACGCGGTCGGCGACGAGCCGGCGCTCGAGCTCGGCCGCCTCGAGCTCGGCGTGGCGGGCGGCGATCGCCTCCTCGAGCTCGCGCCGCGCCAGGTTCGCCGCCTTGCCGACGCGCCCGCGCTCGGCCGGCTCGAGCTCGGCGACGCCGCGCAGCAGGTTGGGCAGCTCAGCCTTGCGCCCCAGCCACTGCACCCGCGCCTGCTCGAGCGCGCCGGTCGTCGTCGCCTGGGCGATGGCGGCGCGCGCGTCGGCGGCGATCTGCTCGATGCGGTCGATCATGGGCGGGTCAGCTCGTAGAGGGCGATCGTGGCGGCCATGGCGGCGTTGAGGGACTCCGAGGCGATGGGGATGTGGGCGATGCGCTCGCATGCTGCCACGACCTCGTCCGGGAGCCCGGTCCGCTCGGCGCCGACGACGATCGTGGCCGCCGCGCGGCCGCGCAGCGGCTGTCCGGCGCGGGCCACGAGCGCGACGCGCTCGCCGGGCAGCTCGTCCACGGCGCGGACCCGCGCCAGCGGCACCGAGAAGATCGCCCCCATCGAAGCGCGCACCGCCTTGGGCCCGTAGGGATCGGCGGTGTCGGGGCCGATCGCCACGCTCGCCGCGCCGAAGGCCAGCGCGCTGCGCAGGACCGTCCCGACGTTGCCCGGGTCGTGGACGCCCCACAGCGCCACGCACAGCGGGCCGGCGGCGCGCTCGGCCCAGCGCTCCTCGTAGACCGCGAGCGCGCGCGTGCCCGAGCCCAGCGCGCTCACCTTGGCCAGCGCCTCGGGCTCGACGTCGACGCCGGCGACGTAGCGCTCCAGCGGCGTCCAGCCGGCCGCGTCGGCGGCGGCGAGCAGGTCCTCGCCCTCGGCGACGAAGCGCGTGTCGCGCCGGCGCTGCAGGCGGCGGATCTCCTTGAGCTTCGGGTTGTGGTGGCTGGTGATCATCGATGCGGGCACAAAAAAGGCGCCTTCTGCGAGGCGCCCGGGAGGTTGGTCTTCGTCGGTCTAGCGGGTCACGCAGCCGACGCCTCGCGGGCGGCCTCGGCAAAGCGTCGGAAGGTCTCGGCGTCGCGCACGGCGATGTCGGCCAGGACCTTGCGGTCCAGCTCGATCCCGGCCAGCTTGAGGCCGTGCATGAAGGTCCCGTAGCTCATCCCGTTCTGCCGCGCGGCGGCGTTGATGCGGGTGATCCACAGGCGGCGGAAGTCGCGCTTGCGGTTGCGGCGGTCGCGGTAGGCATAGGAGTCCGCCTTGATCAGCGCCTCCTTGGCCCGCTTGTAGTTGGAGTGCGCCTCGCCGCGGTAGCCCTTGGTCAGCGCCAGGACGGCGCGGCGCTTCTTCTTCGCGTGCAGCGAGCGCTTGACCCGGGCCATGGCGCTACATGCCCTCGCGCAGGAGCTTCTTGACCCGCGGAGCGTCGTGATCCGAGAGCATCGCCGGCTTCTGGTGGGCGCGCTTCCGCTTCGGGCTCTTCTTCTCGAGGATGTGGCTCGTGAAGGCGTGGCGAGCCTTGACCTTGCCCTTGGCCGTCAGCTTGAAGCGCTTCTTCGCGCCGGAGTGGGTCTTCATCTTGGGCATGGCGAGCGGTGCAGGATAGCTCAGCTCCGGGGCACCCCGAAGGCCGCCAGGAAGTCCTGCGCCTCGCGCGTGTCCATCCGGTAGTCGACGTTCGTCGACTTGCAGACGGCGTCGCCGGTGATCGTGGTGCCGGCGATGACGTCGGAGCTGCCGAGGAAGTTGGGGCCGCCCGAGTCGCCGAAGCACGTCCCGCCCGCGCCGACCGAGCCGTTCTGCGTCAGCCGCAGCCAGCTCGCGTTCAGCGCGTTGAAGAACGAGGTCGCCCGCCAGCGGAAGCCGTCGTAGGCGAACTCCGGCGACCCGCCGCCGCTGGTGTGCTGTCGGTTGCCGTCGCCGTAGCCGACCGCCGTGAAGGCGGTCGACTGGTTCAGCGAGCCGTCGGCCTTCATGCGGTCGAAGAGCCCGACCGCGGGGAGCCTGGCCGGCGTGAGGCTCTGGCGCTTGTCGAGCACGATCACCGCGATGTCGTGCGGGTCCGACGCCGGCCCGGGATAGCCGGGGTCCTGGTGCATGACGCCGTGGACGTACGGGCCCTGGGCGCTGTCGGTGCTGAAGGTGACCCAGACGTCGGTGATCCCGCGCTCGTGCAGGAGGTAGTCCGTGCAGTGCGCGGCGGTGAGGAACACGCGCGGGGCGACGAGCGTGCCGGTGCACAGCTCCTGCAGCGTGGTCGGCGTGTCGGTGTCCCAGTAGGCCATCATCGCGCCGACGTTTGGATGGGCGGTGCCGTCGCGGGTGCCCCACGTGATCGCGGAGGCCGGCGTGGCGAGGCTCAGGGCGGCGAGCGCAGCGGCGAGAGGGATGAGGCGGGCGGGCATGGCGCCGGATCGTAGAGCGCCGCGTCAGCCGTGGCGCCGGGCGACCGTCACGAGGTAGCGACCGCCGGGGTCGGCGCCGAGCAGCCGCGCGGCGTGCGCGCGCAGGCCGTTGGCGTCGGCGCCGGGGAAGGACGCGAGCGCCGCCGCGACCGGTGGCAGCGCGCGTTCGGCGGCCTGCGCGGTCAGCCCGTGTGCGACCACGTCGCGCGCGACGACGGTGACCGCGCTCGCCAGCGGCGCGAGCTCCTCGCGCAGGCGGCCCTCCTCGCCCCAGGCCAGCCTCGTGTCGACCTCGGGGTCCCA
Organism: Solirubrobacteraceae bacterium; assembly: GCA_036506755.1. GTDB lineage: Bacteria > Actinomycetota > Thermoleophilia > Solirubrobacterales > Solirubrobacteraceae > DASXRF01. Next base: position 2,885 of record DASXRF010000491.1, read on the forward strand.
GTCGGCGACGGCCTGCAGCAGGCGGCCGATCGCGCCCTCGGCGGTCCACGTCGCGAGCGCGACGTGGCCGCCGGGCCGCACGACGCGGAACAGCTCCCGCAGCGCGGCGCGCGGCTCGGCGCAGTACGCGGGCGCGAAGGCGGCCAGGCAACGGTCGAGCTCGGCGTCGTCGAAGGGAAGGTCCTCGAGCTCGGCGGGCTCGACGAGGGCGACGAGGCCGTCGTGCTCGGAGAAGCGATCCTCGAGCGCGCCGCCGCGCACGACGAGGACGTCTTCGCCCGGGCGCGGCGCCGCCAGCTCGGCCAGCGCCGCCGCGGGCTCGTCCGACAGCGCCAGAAGGTCGGCCTGCTCGAGGGCCAGCCCCATCGGGTCCAGGCCCCCGGCGGCCGGCGCCGAGCGCTCAGGCGGCGCGGGCGCCGTGCCGCGGCGCAGGCGGCTGAGGCCAAGCGTCAGCAGTGCGCGCCGCGAGAGGTCGGCCTCGGACATCCGGCCCCCGAGTCTAGGTGCGCTCAAGGCGCCCGCGGGCCGGCCGACGTTCTCACCCATGCGCCGTACCGCCCTCTGCCTCACCCTCGCCCTGCTGGCCGCCGCCGCGCCGGCCCAGGCCTTCCGCCTCGGCGACGACGCGCTGCGCCCGGTCCGCGCCAACCCCGCCGACCGCCTGGCCGCCCAGCCGATCGACCCCGAGGCCTACGACCCCGCGACCCACTGCTCGCCCAAGCCCAAGCCTGGCGTCGTCGCCCTCCAGCACTGGCTGGAGCGCCACGCCCGCGGCGTCTTCTGGGGCTCGTACCGCTGCGAGACGTGGGGCCCGCACAGCGCCTCGCTGCACGCCGAGAACCGCGCGATCGACTGGCACCTCGACGTCACGAACCCCGCCGACAAGGCCGAGGCGCGCCGCCTGATCGACCTCATGCTCGCGCCCGACCGCTCCGGCAACGCGCACGCCCTCGCCCGCCGGATGGGCGTCGAGGAGATCATCTGGGACTGCTCGTACTGGGGCGCCGGGTCGCCGGACTTCGGTCCCTACGCGCCGTGCTACGGCAAGCGCGGCAGGCTGCGCAAGCGCGTCGACCCGACGATCGCGCACCGAAACCACATCCACTTCGGCATCAGCCGGCGCGGCGCGGCGGCGCGGACGTCGTTCTGGCGCTAGTAGACCCGTCCGCAAGTCCGACGGGTTTCGGACGCCGCCCGCTGCCGCCCGGCGCTGCGCGAGCGCTGGGTCCCCGGCACCGAGCCGCGAGCGTCACCGCGACGCTGCTGCCGGGGTCAGGCGGCGTCGTCCTGGGCGGCGGCCTTCGGGCTCGCCGCCTCGTCGGCCCCGTTGGCCGACGCGCCGTCCTCGTCGTCCAGCGTGCCCGCCAGGACCGCCTTCGACGGGCCGAGCAGCATCGTCATGTTGCGGCCCTCGGCGAGCGGGCGCTGCTCGACGACCGCGAGGTCCTGCAGCTCCTCCGCCAGCCGCTTGAGGATCGCCTCGCCCCGCTCGGGGTGCGTGACCTCGCGCCCGCGGAACATGATGGTGATCTTCACTTTGTCCTTGTGGCGCAGGAAGCGCTCGACGTGCCGCTTCTTGGTGTCGTAGTCCGCCGAGGCGATCTTCGGCCGGAACTTGATCTCGCGGATCGTGATCTGCTGCTGGTGCTTGCGCGCCTGCTTGGCCTTCTGGGCCTGCTCGTACTTGTACTTCGAGTAGTCGAGCACGCGGCAGACCGGCGGGCGCGCCTCGGGCGCGACCTCGACGAGGTCGAGATCCTTGTCCTGGGCGTAGCGCAGCGCCTGCTCGGTGGGCATGACGCCGATCTGCTCGCCCTTCTCGTCGATGAGGCGAACCTGCGGAACGCGGATGCGTTCGTTGATCCTGGTCTGGTCGCGCTCCGGCGGTCGCCGGTCGAACCTACGCGGAACCGGCACTCAGTTGTGATGCGCGAAGAGCTGGGTCAACGCGCGACAGTCTAGCCGCCTCGCGCGCATCATGCCGATCTTTCGCGTGTCTCCCGAGCGACGCGCTCGGCGAACTCGGCGACGGGCACCGAGCCGGTGTCG
>DASXRF010000492.1:0-13602 GCA_036506755.1 Solirubrobacteraceae bacterium
AGCTCGGCGAACGAGAACGGCTTGGTCAGGTAGTCGTCGGCTCCGGAGTCCAGGCCGGCGACGCGGTCGTCGACGTCGTCGCGCGCGGTCAGCATGAGCACGGGCGTCCAGTCGCCGCGCATCCGCAGGCGCCGGCAGACCTCGAAGCCGTCGAGGCCGGGCAGCATGACGTCCAGGATCACGAGGTCATACGGCGTGGCTCCGGCCATCCAGACGCCGTCCTCGCCGTGGCGCGCGACGTCGGTCGCGTAGCCGGCCCGGCTGAGCCCGCGGGCGATGATCTCGCCCATCTGCGGTTCGTCTTCGACGACGAGGACGCGCACGAGCCGATGCTGCCACGCGACGGCCGCCGGGGGCGGGGGTTAATCGCCCGGATCCCCGTTCATCGTCCTTTCACGTGGCCATTCATAGGTTCCGCGCCGTGCTCGAGCCGCCGAGCTACGAGAGAGAGCTTGCGATCGCGCAGGACGTCGCGCTCGCAGCCGCCGACGTCCTGCGCCGCCACCGGGCCGGGCGGCTGGAGATCGACTACAAGGCGGGCGACGAGCTCGTCACGGCGGCCGAGCTCGAGGCCGACGCGGTGATTCGCGCCGGCCTCGCGCGCGCGTTCCCGGACGATGCGATCTGCACGGAGGAGACGGGCGACTCGCCGGAGCGCCTGCTCAGGAAGCGCGTATGGATCGTCGACCCGCTCGACAGCACGGGCAACTACATCAAGCGCGGCGACGAGTTCGCCGTCTCGATCGGCCTCGCCGTCGACGGCGTGGCGGTGCTGGGCGTCGTCTGCAACCCGGCTCGCGGCGAGCTGTTCGCGGGCTGCGAAGGGCGTGGCGCGACCCTGAACGGCGCTCCCGTGCGCGCGAGCGACGTCGCCGGCCTCGAGCGCGCCCAGCTGACCGTCTCGCGCAAGGAGCTGCGCAACGGCCTGGCCGCGGTCGCGTCATCGCTGTCGCTGCGGCCGGTGGCGAGCATGGCCTACCGGCTCGCCCGCGTGGCGGCCGGGATCGACGACGGCTCGTTCTGTGCCACGCGCCGCAAGACCTGGGGGATCTGCGCTGGAGTCGCCCTGGTGTCGGCCGCCGGTGGCCGGGCGAGCCTGCTCGACGGAGGCGAGATCCGCTTCGACCGGCGCGAGCTCAGGCAGCCCCAGCCGCTGGTCGCGGCGGGACGCTCCCTCCACCCGCTGCTCCTCGCGACAGTGGCCGGCTTCGCCGGATCGCTCGCGGACAAGCTGGCGTAGTCGCGCGCCGACGCGAGGGCCCGGGCTACGGCTCGCGCAGGTGGTCGCGCGCGTAGGCGGCCAGCATGTCGTCCGGGCTGTCCGTGCGCCCGCCGTGGAAGCCGGCCACGGTCCGGCCGAGGTCCTCGACGGCCTTGAGGAGCAGATGCGCGCGCAGGTGGACATGGCCCGGGCTGTCCTGCGCCGTGCCGCGCCGCCCGAGCTCGAGCAGGTACGGCGCGGCCGCGGGCAGCGAGAAGCGCGGGTCGGCCTCGGCGAAGTAGTACGAGATCGGGAAGTTGACGAGGTCGCGCTCCACCGCGACCAGCCGGGAGGTCAGCTCCGCGTAGACGCGCTCGAGCGCCTCCGGCTCGAGGTGATCGACCGAGAGCTCGGTCTCGTCCTCGGCGGCGCGCAGCAGCGAGATCTCGTAGGCGAGCGAGCGCCGGCGGGCCAGCACCGGATAGATCAGCAGCAGCCACGAGATGCTCGAGGTGAGCAGGCCGAAGCCGAGCAGCGCCTCCAGCGGCAGGATCAGCCGCAGCGCCGACGCCGTCGGCGTGATGTCGCCGAAGCCCAGCGTGGTCAGCGTGACGAGCGAGACGTTCAGCGAATGGGCGAAGTCCGAGCCGGCGGACTCGACGCCCGGCTGGAAGCGAAACCCGCCCGGCATGTGCGGCAAGAAGATGAGGGCCCAGCCGACGATCAGCAGTGCCGCCCATGTGCCGATCACCGCCACGAGCGCGGCGGGGCCGCCGAGCGGGAACAGGCGGTGGCCCGGGCCGGTGCGGCGGAACAGCCGCCACACGCTGCGCGAGATCAGCCGCCCGACGGTCGCGTGGCCCTCGGGATGGAAGAGCGCGTCGAACGCGTCGCGGCCCGCCAGGCCGATCATCGCCACGCCCGCCGCGGTGGCCAGAATCGCGCCCGCTGCGCCCACGGACGTATTCCTAGCCGACCGCGGCGATCGCCGGTCAGGCGCGCACGGCCTGCACGCCCGCGACCGGGGGCGCCGGGCGGCGCCGCAGCGCATCCTGCGGCACGACGATCACCGGGCAGCCGGCGTGCACGAGCAGCCAGTCGGCCGGGCTGCCGTCGAGCAGGCGCCACGACTTGGCCTCGCCGGGCGCGCCCGTGAGCAGGATGTCCACCTGCTGCGACAGCGCCTGGAGCGCCTTCCCCGGCGATCCGGCCACGACGTCGCCCTCGGCGGGGACGTCGAGCGCGGCCGTCGCCCGCGCCAGCAGCGCCCGCGCCTGGCGCTCGTGCTGCTCGCAGTCGAACCGGCCGGGCTGCGCGGCGGCCGGCGAGCGCACCTCGGCGACCGCGCGGACGTGCAGCCGCGCCCCCAGCGCCGCGGCGAGCTCCACGGCGAGGCGCAGCGCCGCCATCGCCTCCGGCGAGGCGTCGAACCCGACGCCGAGCGCGCGCGGCTCGGCCGCCAGGTCGCTGTAGCCGCCGGGCGCGACGGCGACCGGGCAGCCGGTGGCCCGCCGCAGCAGCGCCAGGTGCCGCGAGCCGTGACGCCCGGGCCCGATGACGATCAGGTCCGCGCCCTCGCGCTGCGCGAGGACGCGCAGCGCGACCTCCGGCGAGGCGTCGGCGACCGCCTCGACGCGCACCTCGACCCGCGCCCCCGGCCGGCGGGCCCCGAGCACGGCACGCGCGTCGTCGCGCAACATCGCCTCGTAGGAGTCCAGCGCCGCCCGGTTCAGCGGGGGCCGCTCGGGATAGGCGTCGGCCAGCACGAGCTCGGCGCCGTCGGCGGCCAGCGTCGCGGCCAGGCACAGCGCGTCGGGTCCCCCGCTGTAGCCGTCGGCGCCGACGATGATCCTGCGGAACATCAGCTCACTCTCCGGTGGCGTTGGTGGTCGGCGCCGTCCGCGGTGGGCCGTCATGGGCGGGAGCGTGGCGCCGCCGGCGCCCGCCGGCATCGGCGCACCCCCGTAGCGCCGCCGCGGGTTTCCCACAGCCATGCGCGCGGCCACCGCGGATGGCGGCGCCGCGAGCCGCCCGTACGGTTCCCCCATGTCCCCCAAGGCCCCACTCCACGTCGTGATCGCCGGTGGCGGCATCGCCGCGCTGGAGACCACGATGGCGCTGCGCGACCTGGCCGAGGACCGCGTCCGCACGACGCTCATCGCGCCGGAGCCCGACTTCGAGCTCAAGCCGCTGCGCACAGCCGAGCCCTTCGCCCGCGACCATGTCCGCCGCTACCCGCTGGCCGAGACCGCCGGGCGCTTCGGCGCCGAGGTGCGCGCCGGCGCGCTGGCCGGCGTCGACACCGCCCGGTCCGTCGCCCGGCTCACCGACGGCGCCGAGGTGCCCTACGACGCGCTCGTGCTGGCCGTCGGCGCCGTGCCCCGCCCGGCCTACCAGCGCGTGCTGACGTTCGGCGGCGACGCGAGGACCGAGGTCCTCAACTCGCTGCTCGCCGACCTCGAGGACCACTACACGCGCTCGGTCGCGTTCGTGGTGCCGCCCGGGGTCTCGTGGCCGCTGCCCCTCTACGAGCTGGCGCTCATGACGGCGCAGCACGTGTGGGGCTCCGGCGTCGACGACGCGAGGATCGAGCTCGTCACGCCCGAGATCGCGCCGCTGGCGATCTTCGGGCCCGGGCCGAGCAACGCGGTCGCGGCGCTGCTCGAGGAGGCCGGCATCGCGTTCCACGGCAACGCTTACGCCGAGGTCGACGGCGGGACGATCGCGCTGCGGCCGGGCTTCGAGCACGTCGTCGTCGATCGCGTCGTCGCGCTGCCGGTCCTCGACGGCCCCCGCGTGCCCGGCGTCCCCGCCAACGAGAATGGGTTCATCCCGATCGACGAGCGCGGTCGCGTGCGCGGCCTGAGCGACGTCTACGCCGCCGGCGACGCCGCCGACTTCCCGGTCAAGCAGGGCGGGCTCGCGTGCCAGCAGGCCGATGCGATCGCGGAGCTGATCGCCGCGCGCGCCGGCGCGCCGGTCGAGCCGCGCCCGTTCCGGCCCGTGCTGCGCGGCAAGCTCCTGACGGGCCGGGGAGCGCGGTTCCTCCGCCACGCGCTCCACGGCGGCGCGGGAGAAGCGCGGGCCTCGGAGTTCTCGCTGTGGTACCCGCCGACCAAGGTCAGCGGCCGGTACCTGTCGCAGAACCTCCCCGGCTTCGAGGCCCACGCGGCGGTCGACGAGCCGCACATCGACGTCGAGGTCGCGCTCCCCAGCGCCTACGAGGCCGCCCGCCTGGCGTTGATGCTCGATCCCTACTCCCCCTCTCATTAGGATCGGCGACCGATGGCGACGAGGATCGTGCTCGCCGACGACCACGCCGTGGTCCGCTCGGGGCTGAAGCTGCTCCTCGAGAGCGAGGAGGGCTTCGAGGTCGTCGCGATCGCCGGCAACGCCGAGGATGCGCTGCGCTACGTCCGCGGCCACAAGCCCGACGTCCTCGTGCTCGACCTCAACATGCCGGGCGCTCGCCGCTCGCTCGACATCATCCCGGAGGTCGCCGACGCCTCGCCGGGCACGCGGGTGGTCGTGCTCACGATGCAGGAGGACCCGGCCTTCGCGCGGCAGGCGCTCCGGGGTGGGGCGATGGGCTACGTCCTCAAGGAGGCCGCCGACGAGGAGCTCGTCCAGGCGATCCGGCTGGCCGGCCGGGGACAGACCTACCTGCACCCCCGCCTCGGCGCGCAGCTCGCCGCGGCGCCCGAGGGACCGCCCGACGACCTCACCGAGCGTGAGGTCGACGTCCTGCGGCTGATCGCGCTCGGGCACACCAACGGCGAGATCGCCGGCCGGCTGCACCTGTCCGTGCGCACGATCGAGACCCACCGCGCGCACATCCAGCAGAAGCTGAGGCTGTCCGCGCGCGCGGAGCTGGTCCGCTACGCCATCGACCGCGGGCTCGTCGACGTCTCGCGCTCGGCCTGATCGCGTCTGGTAACCGCGCCGTTGCCCGCCCGTAAGCGCCCGCCGGTGGTATGCGCGCCATACCAATCGCCCCGGCAAGGAGACGCCGCAATGATGTTCCCCGCCAACGCCTTCAGCATCCGCCACGCCGGCGAGCGCGACGTCGACGCGCTGTACCAGCTCGCCCGGCTCGACTCGCGCGCCCCGCTCGGCGGGCGCGTCCTCGTCGCCGAGCTCGACGGCGAGGTCGTCGCGGCCCTGTCGCTCGACGACGGCCGCGTGATCGCCGACCCGTTCCGGCTGTCCGCCCCGCTCGTCGCCCAGCTGCGGCTGCGCGCGTCCGGGCTGCGGGCCGTCGAGAGCACGCCCTCGCTGCGCGAGCGGATGCTGGCCGTGCCGCTCCGCCAGCGCGCATTCGCGCGCGACCGCGTAGCCACCAGGCGCGATCCCGCCCAGCGCACCCTCCGGCGCTCGGGCGGGATCGCCGGCCGCTCTCACCCCGGCAGGTCGCGCGGCCGGACGAAGGCGACGAGCTCGGCGGCGCCGGCGTCGAGGTCGGCCCACCGCGCACCCGCGAAGGCGAGCGTCGCGAGCGCCGCCGTCGGGAACTTCAGCCGGACCGCGCTGAGCTCGGGGCCCGGCCTGGCCAGCTGGAGCACCAGCTCCTGCAGGCCCGGGTTGTGGCCGATGACCATCACCGACGAGACCGTGTCCGGGACCCCGCGCAGGCGCTCGAGCAGCGCGTGCGCGCTCGCGCCGTAGAGGTCGGCCTCGACGCGCACCGAGCGGCGCCCCAGCGCGGGCTCGATCCGCTCGAGGGTCTGCCGGACGCGCAGGGCGGTGGAGCAGAGCACGAGCTCGGGCGCGATCGCCTCCGCGCGCAGGTGCCGTGCGATCGCCTTCGCCGCCTTGCGGCCGCGCCCGGCGAGCGGGCGGTCGTGGTCGGGCAGGGTGTCGTCCTTCCAGCTCGACTTCGCGTGGCGCAGCAGGTAGATCCGTTTCATCGGCGCGCGTCGCCCTGCCCGCGACGCTACCGGTGGTGCGCTTTCACGACTTGATCACATTTGCCGGGGGTGTCCGCGACGTACCGTCAGAGGCATGGTGCTGGACCACGACGAGCCGCCTCCCTTCGCCCGCGACCGGCCGCTGACGGGCGCCGCGGTCGAGTTCGCGGCGCGCCAGCACGGCCTGCAGCGCCGCGAGTCCGACGCCGCGCCATTCCTCATGCATCCGCTCGACGTGGCCGCGTTGCTGGCGTCCCGGGGGTACGGCGACGAGGTCGTGGCCGCCGGCGTGCTGCACGACATCCTCGAGAAGACCGACACCCCGCCCGAGGAGCTGCGCGAGCGCTTCGGCGCGCGCACCGCGGAGCTCGTCGAGGCGGTCAGCGAGGACGCGCAGATCGAGGACTACGAGCTGCGCAAGGCCGCGCTGCGCCGCCAGGTCGCGACGGCCGGCCCGGACGCGCAGGCGATCTACGCCGCCGACAAGCTCGCCAAGACGCGCGAGCTGCGCGCGCTCGCGGCGCGCGAGCACGTTGCGCTCGCCGACCCCCGCCTGGAGCGGCGGCTCGTCCACTACGAGCAGAGCCTCGAGCTGCTCGAGGCCGTCGCGCCGGAGCTGTCGCTCGTCGACCCGCTGCGCTTCGAGCTGTGGGCCCTGCGGCGCCTGCCGCCCGGCGCCTGATCAGCCGCCTTCGGCCTCCATCTCCGCGAGCTCGCGCTTGAGCACTTTGCCCGTCGGGTTGCGCGGCAGCTCGTCGATGAAGATCACGTCGCGCGGGACCTTGTAGCGCGCGAGGTTGGCCTTGACGTGGTCCTGGAGTTCCTTCGCGCCGGCCTGGGCGCCGGGCTTGAGGACGACGAAGGCACGCAGCCGCTGGCCGAACTTCTCGTCCTCGACGCCGATCGCGGCCGCCTCGGCGACGGCCTCGTGCCGGGCGAGCACGTCCTCGACCTCCTTCGGGAACACGTTCTCGCCGCCGGACACGATCATCTCGTCGTCGCGCCCGCTGACGAACAGGCGGCCGGCCTCGTCGAAGCGCCCGACGTCGCCGGTCGCCATGAGCCCGTCGATCTGGTCCTTGGTGCCGCCGCCGGTGTAGCCCTGGAAGAGCATCGCGTTGCCGACGAAGATGCGCCCGACCTCGCCCTGCTCCACGGGCCGCCCGTCCTCGTCGTAGAGCCGGACGACCGAGCCGCGCGCCGGCCGCCCGGCGGTCCCCGGCGCCGCGCGCATGTCGGCCGGCGTGGCGATCGTCGCGGCCGACACCTCGGTCGAGCCGTAGAGGTTGTAGAGGTTGTCGCCGAACTCGTCCATCCAGCGCAGGGCAAGGTCGCCGGGCAGCGCCGAGCCGCTGGCGCACACCGCGCGCAGCGAGCTCGTGTCGTGGCGGCGGCGCACGTCGGCGGGGAGCTCGAGGATGCGCTGGAGCATGACCGGCACGGCGACGAGCACGTCGCAGCCGTGCTCGGCGATGTCGGCGAGGCACTGCTCGGGATCGAAGCGCCGGCGCAGGATGAACGTCGAGCCGAGCGCCATGCCGATCGCGAAGTTCGAGAAGCCCCACGCGTGGAACATGGGCGCCGCCATCCGCACGACCTGCCCCTCGCGCAGCGGCATGCGCTCGAGGATGGCGGCCGGCGGATCGAGCGTGCGCGGCGCGTCGCCCCGGGTCGCGCCCTTCGGCGTGCCGGTCGTCCCCGAGGTGAGGATCGTGACGCGGCCGGCGCGCCCGGGCGGCGACGGCGCCGACGGGTCGCCCTCCTCGACGAGCCGGCCGAACAGCGGGTCGCGCGCGCCCTCGCCCTCGTGCCAGGCGACGAAGCGCTTGCGCCGGCGCCCGGCCTCGCGCACGAGCTCGGAGAACTCCTCGTCGTAGACGAGCGCGGCAACCTCCTCGCGCTTGGCGACCTCGGTGATCTGGGGCGCGGCGAAGGACGTGTTGAGCAGCAGCACGTCGGCGCCGATCTTGGCCGCGGCGAACGCGGCCTCGACGAACCCGCGGTGGTCGCGACACATCAGGCCGACGCGGTCGCCCTCGGTTAGCCCGGCCCGGGCGAGCGCGTTGGCGATCGCGTTCGAGCGCCGGTCGACGTCGCGGTAGGTCAGCGAGCCGAGCTCGTCGACGAGCATCACCCGGCCGCCGTGGCGGATGGCGCCGACGACTGCGCCCGCGGCGGGCGAGGCGCCCCACCGCGCCGCGGCCAGGGCGATGCGCGCGGCCTTGTCCGGGCGCATCGGCGCGAGGAGCCCGGAGCCCGCCAGGATGCGGAGGTTCTCGGCCTCGTGCAGGAGACGGCCGGGCAGGCGGCGTCCGCCGCTCACGGGGCGCGCCTCCCCCTCGGCCTCGGCCTTGAAGCTCTGCAGGCTGCGGCGCACGTTCGCGGCGATCTGGGGCGCGGCGAGGATCTCGGCGAGCGTCCCGAGCAGGGCGCCCGGCGCGCCGTAGGAGAGCCGGACGGTCAGCCGGGTCGCCCCGCCCGGCGCGTCGCGCAGGCGCACGCGGCCGCGCTGCTCGATGCCCGTGACGCTGGTCCACACGATGTCGCGCCGCGGCTCGTACTCGACGACCTCGACGAGGCCGCCGACGTCGGCCGAGCCGACCCGCACGCGCATGTCATAGCGCGCGCCGAGGCCCGGCTCGCGCCCGGGGTCCTCGGGCTCGAGGCTGGTCACCCAGTCGAGCACGCGCGGGTAGCTCGCCGGGTCGTCGACGAGCTCCCACACCGCCTCGCGCGGCGCCGCGACGGTGACGCTCTCCTCGACCCTCATCCGATCACCGGGAGCCGGCGCTCGCCGTCCAGCGCGGTGAGCACGTCCTGCATGGCGGCGAGGACGTCGCGGTTGACCTCGTCGACGTCCGGGTCGTCGCCGTAGCGCTCGCGCAGGTCGATCTTCGGCAGGACTTGCACGGTGATCTTGGCCGGCAGCGGGATGTGGCCGAAGATCGCCGGCATCAGCCCGAACGGCAGGCCGACCATGACCGGCAGCGTCTTGAGCCGGAGCATGCGATCGACGCCGGTCAGCCGCGCGAGTCGCTCGCCGCGGGTGAGGAAGAGCGCCGTCTCCTGGCTGCCGATCGAGACGACGGGCTGGATCGGCACGCCCATGCGCAGCGCCAGCCGGATGTACCCCTTGCGGCCGCCGAAGTCGACGCGGTCCTGCTGCCAGCTGGGGCGGAAGACCTCGTAGTCGCCGCCGGGGTAGACGAGGACCGCCGCGCCCTGCGACAGCGCCAGCTCGGCGTTGCGCGGGTCCGCGGCCAGCGTGCCGTACTTGCGCACGATCCGCCCCGCCGGGCCGAGAACGACCCCGTTGTGGGCCAGCTGGTAGAAGCGCCGCTCGACGCCGAAGCGCGTGCTGAAGGCGAGCACGAAGACGAACATGTCCGGCGCGAGCATCCCGCCGGAGTGGTTGCCGACGAGCAGCACCGGGCCCGCGCGCGGGATGTGGTGCAGCCCGCGGACGTCCGCGCGGAAGTACAGGCTGGCGAGCGCCCACAGCCCGGGCAGCGTCTCGCGGATGTAGTCGGTGTCGCGCTCGTCGAGGTCCGCGGCCGGAACGAGGCTGCCGACGCGCTCGGTGACCGCGCCGACGGCGGCGGAGACCAGCCCGCCGATCGCCGCGCGGCCGAGCGCGGCGACCGACGGCCGCGGTTCGGCCTCGGCCTTCGCGAGCCTGCCGTCCTCGGACATGCCAGGCACCTCGGGGCGCGACTCTACCGGCGGTCGAGCGGCCGGCGGCGTTTGACGCCGTCGACCACGGCGACGCCGATGGCCAGCGCCAGCAGCGCCGGCCCCAGCAGCCAGGTGAGCAGCCCGGACCCGTCGGCGCACCACGCGCCGAGGCACTCCGCGCGCAGCGTCCAGGAGACGAGCAGCACCGCCTGGGCGGCCCCGACCGCGGCCAGGAGGAGCCGGGCGCGGCGCGAGACGGCCTCCGACATGGCGAGGCCGCCGGCGGCGAGGAGGAGGGCGTAGGTGGCGAGCGGGAGCAGCATGGGCGGTCCGCCCGCAGACTCTGGCCGGAGGTTCTCGCTTAATGCAGAGGACATTGGTCCTACGACCCGCCCCCGGACACGAATCGGGCGCCCCGGTGGAGCGCCCGATCCGAGCAGCTGCGCGCCCCGCGGCGCGCCCTGCACCAACCCCTGGAGAACGCTGGACCGGGGGAGAGTCCTCTTTTTACCCCCCGGACTGCGTAAGCACTCGCGGCGATTCGCGGCAGAACGTGCGCGGACGCGCATGGGAAGAGTGCCGCGTTCCCCCTCGCAGGCGCGATGTCCGGCAAGGGACAGTCGTGGCCCCCGACCAAGGAGCCCCGTGCCGATGCACCTCCTGCCGCACCTGGTCCGCCACGCTGCGCTGGCGCCGATCGCCACCGCCCTCTTTCTGTCCGCTGCACCGAGCGCCCATGCGGCGGTCGGCACCGCGGTCTACGCGACCGGCTTGCACATCAACACCGGCAGCATCGTCGCGCCGGATGGCCGGATCTGGGTGTCCGACCACAACGCCGGCTTCTGCCGCGTCAAGGACGCGACCGCGAACGGCCCGGGCTACATCGAGCACCCGGACTTCGACCCCAACACGCCGGCGGGGCCGGACGAGACGCCGACCTGCGTCGGCGGCCTGCTGGCCGGTGCGGCCGCAGGGCCCGACGCCTCGAGCGCGCCGGCCTTCTACGACCCCTCGCCGCTGCTCGTGGGCAACGGCGACGAGCGCGTCTACGTGCCCGACGGCGCGGCGCCCAGCTCCGACGTCTTCGTCCTGCGCTGGCAGCCCGCGACCCATCTCTTCACGTGGACCGACGGCGACGTCGTGACCATGATCGGCCCGCGCGTCCGGCCGCTGGCCGCGAGCCTCGGCCCGGACGGATTCATCTACGTGGGCTTCCAGAAGGCGGGCAACATCCAGCGCTTCGACCCCGATTCGCCGTCCCCGGCGGTCGCCTCTCCCACCTCGGACGGTCGCGGCGTCAGCGCCGTCGCCGCCGGCTTCGACTCGGCGGGCAAGACCACGGTCTACGTCGCGGAGACGGCCGGCCTGCGCCAGTTCCACCCGGGCGCCGGCGGCGGTGACCAGCCCACCCCGTTCTCGGTCGACGCGCCGGCCGCGCTGACCTACGACCTCGACCGCCACCTGCTCTACTCCGGCACGGCCAACGGGCTAACCCAGGCCGACAAGGGCATCGACCATGTGCAGCGCGTGGCGACGGACGCCAACAGCGTCGAGGAGTACGCCACCGGGTTCTCGATGGTCGGCGGCCTCGGGGTGCGCCCCGACGGCGCGGTGATGGTCGTCGACGACGAGGCGCTGCTCGATCCGGCTGAGCCGATCGGCACCGGCCTGCTGTACATCGCCGGCCTGCCCGCCTCGCGCATCACCGGCGGCCCGGGCGAGTTCACCAACGTCTCGTCGCCCACCTTCACCGTGGGGGGCGACCAGGCGCTGCAGTGCTCGCTGGTCCCCGCCGGCGCCGACCCTGTGTGGGTCGACTGCGCGGGCGGCACGTTCACGCCCGCCGGGGCCCTGGCCGACGGCACCTACGTGTTCGCCACGCGCTCGGTGACGCCGGCCGGCACCGGCATCCCGGTGGCGCGCACGTTCACCGTTGACACCGCCGCGCCCGGAGCACCGACGATCGACGCGCCGGGCAGCGGCAGCACGGTGAGCGGCGCGCCGCAGTTCGCCTTCAGTGGCGAGCCGGGGGCGAGCTTCGCCTGCAGCCTCGACGACGGCCCCTTCGCCGCCTGCGAGCCGGGCGCGACGTTCGCGTTCGACGCCGACGCCGCGCACACGCTGCGCATCCAGGCGATCGACCGCGCGGGGAACGTGAGCGAGCCGTCGGCCGCTTCGGCGTTCACCGTCGACGTCTCCGCACCGACGGTGACGATCGACTCGCCGGGCGACAACGCGCTGACCGGCCGCTCGCCCCAGTTCACCTACCACGCCAGCGAGGGCGGCGTGCAGTACCGCTGCCGCCTCGACAACGGCCCGGTCACCGCCTGCGCCGGCTCCAAGGGCTACACGAACGTCGCCGCGGGGACGCACACCTTCCAGGTGGGCGCCACCGACGCGGTCGGCAACGCGGGCCCGATGGCCGGCCGTCGCATCCGGGTCGGCGGCGACGGATCGACCGTCGACGACGGCGCGGGCGAGCGGCCGGGGACCGACGGCACCAGCCGGAGCCTCGCCGGCCTGCGCCTCGGCCGCCTGTCGCTGCGCGTGCGCGTCACGCGGGCCCAGCTGGGGCGCAGCGGCCTGCGCGTCGGCTTCACGCCGAAGGCCGGGACGCGCGTCGTCCGCGTGCGCGTCTACCGGCTGACCGCCCGCGGCACGCGCCGCGTCGTGCAGACGTTCGTCACCGTGCGCGGCACCGCGAGCCGCAAGATCGCGCTGCGCCAGCGGGCGATCCGGCGGCTGGCGGCCGGCCGCTACCGGATCGAGCTGACGCCGGGCACGGCCCGCACGAAGCTCGGGCCGGCGACGACGCGCACGTTCCGCGTGGTCGTCTAGCCGGAATCGCACCGGCGGCGGGCGGGCGCCCGCCGCCGGGACCGGTTCGGACAAGCGCTTGGCGGGAAAGGGCATGAGCGTGCAGGAGCCCTTCCGGTGCGTCGATTGCGGGGCGGCGAGCGCCGCCGCCACCCGGTGCGCGAGGTGCGGAGGGCGAGCCTTCGAGCTCGCCCCGCCGCCCGCCCGGGCGGACCTGCCGCGCCAGCCGCTGGCCCAGCTACTGTCGCTGCAGGCGGCGCGCGTGGAGCGCAGCCGGCGCGAGGCGATGCGACGGGCTGATTGACGACGACCGCTGCGGGAGAGAAGGTACGGCCCCGGAATGAACGACTTCCCCCAGCCCAAGTTCGAGGTCTCGGAGGAGGACGTCGATGAGCGCACGCGCATCCTCGACGCCGCCGGCGAGATCCACGTCAGCACCGCCCCGCGCTTCTCCGAGCGCCTCAACGCCGCAATCGCGGACGGCAAGACGTCCCTCGTCCTGGACTTCTCACGGGTCGAGTTCATCGACTCGACCGGACTGAGCGTGCTGCTCAACGGCCTGCGGCGGCTGACGCGCCGCAAGGGATCGCTGGTGCTCGTCTGCACCAATCCCACCGTGTTGCGGCTGTTCGAGATCACCCGGCTCGACTCGACGTTCGACATCGTCGGGACGCGCGAGGAGGCCCTCGCGCATATGAGCTCAGACGGGACCTGACCCCGGCAGCCGCGTCTACGTCGCCCGCGCCGCCCCGTGCCGGGGACCCCCGCCCTCGGGCGGCGGGCCTAGGGAGCGCGGCGCGCCGAACTGGGCCAGGACCGGCGGCAGGTCGACGCCCCCGTCGTCGCGCTGGCCGTTCTCGAGCAGCGCGATGATCGTGCGCCCGACCGCCACCGCGGTCCCGTTCAGCGTGTGCAGGACGACGGGCCGCCCGCGGCCGGCCGGGCGCATGCGGACCTCCAGCCGGCGGGCCTGGAAATCGGTGGTGTTCGAGCACGACGTCA